>DAOWJG010000045.1 GCA_030640485.1 Dehalococcoidales bacterium
CAATTCTAGTTACAGTCAACGGTTCATGCCTAACTCCTAATCCCTTCTCAAGCATAATATCCACAACTCTATCGCCATTAATCAAGACGATAGGAACTGCCCCTACTACACTAGATACTTTCTTTGCCTCATCTGAAAAGTCCGAGGTGGTAAGGAAAATTCCTTGGTCGAATTTCCCCTGAATAGCACCACGGAATTGGTCTATATTCGAACGAGGCACGTTTTGTTGCCAACGTTTAACCTGGAAAGCAGCTTTAACCTTTACTACGCCCATCTCAAGATTTCCATAGCCGTCAATACCCCCGTCTCCTACATATTTTGTTACCTCAACATCCGTAAAGCCTACACTCTCAAGAAGTATCGCAGCAAATTTTTCAAATTGTTGCGGGTGTAAATTCATCAACAATTCATGTAAATGAATACGAGATTGCTGTCTCTCTATATCTAATAACTCTCCAATTGTAGAAAGTGGGGGTGATTTAGGTGTAGAAGGAGGCATTACTCCTTTCCCTAGTCTGGCTCTTCCTCTTTCAGTAATTTTCCAAATTCCATAAACGGAGGCATCAATTTCACCCTTATTAACTAGATGTTGCCTTGCCCACTGAACTCTATTTCTCCAAATAAGTATCCCAGTTGTTGGGTGTCTTGCTTTCTGATCAGCCGTAGTGAGCTGGGGGGAGTGTTTTGCCACTTTATCATACAGGTGTGATGGCTTTGCCTCTCCTCCAGCCGCTTCTATCTCTTGAAGTAATGGTAACTCTATATCCTTCTCAGAAGGAATAGCCATTTTCAAAGCACCTCAAGCTTTTTACTACTTCTTCTTCAGCCATGGCATCATGGCACGGAGTTCCCTGCCCACCTTTTCAATTAGATGCTCTTCATCCATCCGTTTCAGGGCATTATAAACCGGGCGGTTAGCCTGATTCTCCAGAATCCACTCCTTGGCAAAGCTACCATCCTGAATCTCAGCCAGGATTTCTTCCATTTCCTCCCTGACCACATCATTAATAATCCGCGGTCCCCGGCTATAGTCACCATACTCAGCGGTATCACTGATTGAGTAGCGCATATAACTCAAGCCACCCTGATACATCAGGTCAACAATTAACTTAAGCTCGTGGAAGCATTCAAAGTAGGCTATTTCCGGTTGATAGCCAGCCGCAACCAGCGTCTCAAACCCAGCCTTGACCAAAGCGGAAACTCCGCCACACAGCACCGCCTGCTCACCAAAAAGGTCGGTCTCAGTTTCCTCAGCAAAGGTCGTTTCAATGACCCCGGCTCGGGAGCAGCCGATGCCTTTGGCATAGGCCAGGGCAATATCTTTAGCATTACCCGAAGCATCCTGATAAACCGCCACCAATGCGGGCACGCCTATCTTTTCCATATAGAGCTGCCTGAGTATGTGCCCCGGTCCCTTAGGCGCAATCATGGTCACATTGATCTCCGGCGGCGGCACAATCTGTCCGTAATGAATGTTAAAACCGTGGGCAAACATCAGGGTATTATCTGGGGCTAGCCCCTCTTTAATTGATTGATAGATGATGGGCTGCAGGTTATCCGACGCCAGCATCGTAATGACATCGGCTTCCTTAGCTAACTCAGCTGCGGTCAATATTTTAAAACCAGCATCCTGAGCCGCCTGCCAACCCGGGGTTCCTTCAGCCTCAGCCACTATTACCTGACAGCCGCTGTCCCTGAGGTTCTGAGCATGGGCATGCCCCTGACTACCAAAGCCAATAATGCCAATCACCTTCCCTTCAAGCAAACCTAGGTCACAATCCTTATCATAATATACCTTAGCCATCACCAATTACCTCCTTTATTTACTAAACATCAGTAGCCTACTACTGCTTGACAGCATAATTCATTTAGAGTCCATGTCCTCCTCCGGCTCAACCACAAAATCAATCAGAAACGGCCCGTCCTCTTCCATGGCCCGCTCTATCGCCGGCACGACCCCCTCTCGCTTCGTCACCTTAAGCCCACCTATCCCATATGCCTCAGCTATCTTCACAAAGTCAGGCCCACTCAGTGGCGTCGCCACATACCGCCGATTGTAAAATAAACCCTGCCATTGCCTCACCATCCCTAAATATCCATTGTTGATTATCGCTATCTTTACCCCTAACCCCTCCTGTACTATCGTCCC
>DAOWJG010000169.1 GCA_030640485.1 Dehalococcoidales bacterium
GAGATGTATTGAAGAATATCCTTAGAGATGACAGAAAGAATTATGATAGAGCAGAATTGGAACTTGGTGAAGATATTAAATTAATGGATGATGCGATAGTCCTATATATTGAATCACTTCAGGCAGCTTATCGTCTTATGGGTGAGTGGAAAAGTAATGATTCTAATCGAGCTGCGATTGCAATGATGATATCTACTCTGAATTACATCCTTCTTGCTAGACATAGTATTATGCTAGGTTATTATCCAGAAGTTCGCGATTTATTAAGAAGCTGCTATGAGCGAATTTCCAGAGGTTACCTCTTTTTCTATAGTAAGAAATTTGCTAATAGATTCTTATCTTCTGGTAAGCATATTAAACAGTCCGAAGTAGACAAAGAACTAAGTAGGCTGGAGAAGGACCTGGATAAAAGCAGGGAGGTTCTTAAGAATCTCAGGGAATATTATGGATTTTATTCGGACGTCGCACACCCGAATCTAAAGTCGTTTGAAGCTCGTTATGGAAAGAAAGGCCTCGGAGAAAGGGTAGGATTAGAATGCCTGTTTGGTGGTATTATGTCAACTATACGCGGGCATGTTGTAGTAATAAGGATACTCCAGACTGTTTTAAGCGCGTTGAGGATTTTAGGAATTATACTACCCGAAGAATCAGGAAGCTGGGACAAAGAATACCAGCGAATCAGCAGAATATGTGACGAGATGGTTGATAATCTTTAGAATAACCACCCACCCAGCCAACACTTTTTGTCTATTTTGGTATTATTCTTATCGCCTACTCTTCAGAGCAAAGAACGCATAAAACCCATAGAAGCCATAGAGAGCATAAAATCTGGGGTCGTTTAAGAAAATGCCCAGTAAGCCCAGTAGCCCTAAAAGACCTAGCCAGCCCAGTCTGCTCCTGCCTATCCTATCCCTCCTGCAATAGTCGCCGGTTAATCTTCCCTGAGCCAGTCCTGGGTATGCTCTCCACAAACTCAAATCTCTTGGGCAACTTAAAGTCAGCCAGGTTCTGGTAGCAAAGAGTAGCCAGCTCCTCACCGGTAACCCGGCGTCCTTCTTTGAGCACTATAAAAGCCGTGGGGACCAGCCTATCGTGAGCGCCTCTAACCCCTACATAGGCGGCTTCAGCAACGCTGGCATGCCTCAAAAGTATATCCTCAACCTCCCAGGGGGAAATTTTTAGCCCGGCTGGGGTCACTATGATGAACGATTTCTTCTCCACATACTCAAGGTATCCATCTTCATCCATCCTGACCGAATCACCGGTATAAAACCAGCCATCTTTGAACACCTGAGCCGTGAGTTCAGGCGCCTTATAGTATTCCTTCATTGCCCAGGGAACCTTGAAGACCGCCTCACCTATCTCACCGGTAGCCACTTTCTTGCCATCATCACCAATTATCTTAAGGTCACAAATTGGCTTACCCACTGTTCCCAGTCTCTGATCAGTAAGGGTGCTCATAGAGACAACCGAGAGTTCCGAAAGCCCGTATGTCTCACACAGGGTTAAACCGAACTTATTCTCCAGCATCTTCATCAGGCGGGGTGAGGTTTTCGCTCCAGCAGTGGATGCCACTCTCAGTGAGCTGAGGTCATAGCTCTTGATGACCTTACCTCGCAACATAGCTAAGGCGTTATGCATCGCCGGCACCCCGAAAAGGATGGTGCCTTTCTCCCGCTCGATAGCCTCCAAAACGGCTCTGGGGGTGAACTGAGGAATTATTACCACCGTAGCCCCCGTGATCAGGGAACCAAAAAGAACCTCACTCAATCCGAACAGGTAGAAGAAGGGCACCGGATCTATCACCACGTCTTCTCTGCCGCGTCCTATACCGGCAGAGACTATGCTGGGGGTGCCCATGAGAGAATCATGAGTATGCACCACTCCCTTTTGCCTCCCCAACACACCTGAGGTATATATGATGGTAGCCTTGTCCTCATCATTTATAGCAACATTAGGGGATAGCGTAGAACTGCCAGCTAGCATTGTTTTATAAGAACCGCCATCAACCTCCAGGACCTGCTTTAGCCGGGGGAGGTTAGGCAAAACCGCCGATAGCATCCGTGGAAATTGGCTTTCCGTGATGATAATTTTGGTATCGGAATCACGCAGCATAGAGTCGAGTTCCGGGGCTTTGAGTGCCGTGCTGAGAAGGACAGCGACGCCACCAGCCTTAATAACCCCGAAATAGTTAATAACCCACTCCGGACAATGAGACATCAAAAGGGCTACATGCTCGCCCTTTTCTAATCCCGACTCTATTAGAGCATTGGCAATTCGGTTAGATGTCTCCTCTAATTCCCGGTAGGTAATCCTCTGGGAACCAAGGATAATGGCTGTTTTTTGCGGTATCTCTTGGGCGGTTGTTTCCAGTATTTGATTTAGATTCATGCTAACTTCTCGTAAAAATTGCTAAAATGTGGGTTTCGCCTATTGACAAACATATTTTCTCCGTATAGTATATTACAGGGCTGACTGTTATACTACAAGTTATTCTTTGAGCACCAGTCAATACCTGACTCAAAGTATAAATATATGGGGCTATATTTTAGGCAGTAAAGTTGTGCTCTAGTTAAAGCCTAAAGTGGTAGCCATATAAGAAAGTTTTTAGGGGCTTGACAGAATAGTATATTTCCTGTAGTGTCTTCTGTATACTAATGTCCAGCCATAAAGTGAAAAAAATATGCGTTTATTAGTGCCCGCGAACTGGGACAGAGAATTAATCTCCCCTCTGAGCCGGATCAAGGCAGATATTGAAATATACGGTGTTTTACCCACCTCAATGCTGGGTAGCGGCGGCTCAGGGCCCAATATCCCTCAGATGACGACGGAACAAGCGGAAGAATTCATCAAGCTAGCTCATTCCGCCGACCTAACCTTTAACTACCTTCTCAATGCCCCGTGCATGAATAACATGGAGTGGCATGAGGATACCCATCAGGCATTACTCCAGCATATAGAGTGGCTCAGTAATATCGGGGTAGAGAGTGTCACGGTGGCTATACCGTACCTGCTAGAGCTTATCAAGTGTCAATTTCCTCACCTTAAAGTAGAGGTGTCAACTATATCTCATGTCAACAGCGTAGCCCGGGCTGAGTTCTTTGAATCTCTGGGAGCTGATGCCATTATGCTGGATCCCAATATAAACCGGGACTTCAAACTGCTTAAGGCTATTAGAAGTGCGGTAGGGTGTGAGCTCGGGGTATTGACTAACACCAGTTGCCTCTATCAGTGTCCTTATGAGTACTATCACAACACTACCCTGGGGCATGCCAGTCAAAACCACAACCTGCTTAATGGTTTTTATATGGACTACTGCGTGCTTCACTGTGCTTTGAGCAGTCTCAGTGATACCTCGCAGTTTATTAAAGCTCGCTGGATAAGACCGGAGGACATACCTATTTACCAAGAAATGGGCATTGACTTCTTTAAAGTCGGTGGTAGAGCTATGCCCACGGAGTGGATTGTAGATGTTACTGAGGCATATTCATTACAGCATTACCAGGGAAACCTGTATGATATTCTAAACAACTTCAGCCCGAAGACCAAGAACGTAGCCCCGAATCTATCCAGCGCGCAAATCACTACCATAACTTCACCGCCCAAGGTCTATATTGACAATCAGGCGCTAGAAGGTTTTACTGATTTCTTTAGGCAACAGGATTGCCTGTCTGGATGCTTTAATTGCCACTATTGCCAGGAAATAGCGGACAAAGTGGTCAAGCTCGACCGTTCTGAAGTTGATAAATACACATCTGTGCTCAAAGAGCTCCTGGATGACCTATCCTCTAGTAACATATTTAGAGTCAGAGAACCGGTGCGCTGTCAGCAATATTAGCGCCAGATATGACGTCAGGGTCATCCAACCAGCCTGCTTTCAATCCTATCTACTACCTCTCAGTCTCCCTTAGTTTAGCTTAGGCCAATTAAAAAAGATGGGCGGTAGCAGATTAGGTATCCAATCTTGCCACTTCTTACCAAATATTTTCGGGTCATAACGCCATACCAAGTTTAGAGGTTCGGCTATTGGCTGATATTCCAGATACATTTTCTTGCTGCCCTTATTTTTGGTATCTCCTTCTAGCCACTGACAAAATGAACAAACGGCAATACAGTATATAAACCGGTACCATAGCCCTGAGGAGGCCTATAGACTACTTCTGGTACGGTTCCATAGGTAAGCATACCGTTCCCTATCAGACATAATAAGCCACTTTAGGCGAAACCAAATCTTCCTGATGTAGTTAGCTATTCCCATATTCATAGATGCCACCTCTTCTCCTAGCATCTATAGATTATAACGCAAAACACCACAGAAGGTTAGGACAAAATGTGCCAATTAAACACTTGGCGGTTTGTGGGTGAGATAGAGAGGTAAGGTCTTATTATTACTATGAAAAATTGATATAATGGTTGGATTAATATGAATAATGCGGTAAATAAAAGAACCGTTTTAATTGTGGCGGCACTAAGCACCTTCCTGGTAGGCTTTATGGGTTCCTCCGTTAATATCGCGCTTCCCTCAATTGGTAGTGAGTTTAAGATGGATGCCGTTTTGTTAGGCTGGGTGGCTACCGCATATATCTTAACTTCGGCAATGTTACTTCTCCCCTTTGGTCGGCTAGCCGATATCTACGGCAGGAAAAGAATCCTTACCTGTGGCATACTTATTTACATTATCTCATCACTTCTTTTGTCATTTGTCCCTTCCGCTACGGTGCTTATCTCATTACGGGCAGTGCAGGGTGTCGGCGGTGCCATGATATATAGCACCGGGGTAGCCATGGTGGCTTCAGTGTTCCCCGTTGGAGAAAGGGGCAAAGCCTTGGGTATAACGGTGGCGATGACATATTTAGGGCTTTCCCTGGGTCCCGTCCTGGGGGGGTTATTAACCCAGCATTTTGGCTGGCGCAGCATATTCCTGGCTACAGTACCTCTAGGAGTGACCATAATTGCCCTGGTTCTGGGGAAAGTGAGAGGAGAGTGGGCTGAGGCGAGGGGGGAGAAGTTTGACGTTATTGGCTCTGTAATCTACGGACTTGCCCTTACCGGGATAATATATGGTTTTTCTCTACTCCCAGAAATGTTAGGGGTAGGGCTAATTATAATCGGTGCCTTTGGAATTTTCGCCTTTGTCAGGTGGGAAATGAAGGTAGCACACCC
>DAOWJG010000040.1 GCA_030640485.1 Dehalococcoidales bacterium
GATACCGATACCACCGGGCTGGGTAGTAGATATTGACCCCATAGGTCTAGCGTAGGGTTTTGCACTTAATTAGTACTAGTATAGGTTATAAGCCAATAGGCTGGCGGATTTAAACTCAGAAGACACCCTTGGGGATAGACTTCACGCTAGAAGGCGCGGTAAATCTTGATTAGTTAGAGGGTGTCCTTCTTCCTCTATCAGCTCCGAACTCAGGAGCCAGATAAAAAAGCTCATCAAGTTTGTACTGGGGGAAGGCTCTTATTGGCCCCACGATAAATTTTTGATTTATACTGCGCTTGCCTTCCCTGACCCGGTAAATCTGGCTTACCGATATTCCCATAACCTGGGCTAGCTCTGACAGGTTCTTGCAGTTACCGTTGCCTAGCTCAAAGATTCTTGTCTTTACTATCATAACTACTACCCCCTGATGACTTATGGCGGTATTATAGCACTGGATTAGCCAGTTGTCAAGATACCTACGTGAAATTTATGGTGAGGAGAGTAAAATGCAGGGTTATGACCAACTAGGGCAAGAAGCCTTGCCCTAAGACGGGGGAGTGTTTTCACTTTGGCCACAGAGAACCTTAGCGTCACTTTCACTGGCTCCTGCCACCTGGCAAGTCACAATGCAAATTGGGTATAATTATGGAAGTAACCTACAATTTTTCTCTTAGCCAAAGGGGTTTTATCCTGTCTTTAGGCTCTCCTTAATCCTTAAGCGAATCACCTAGTCGTATGGGATTGGTCAGTAGCGCCGCTTCTCTTGCTAAAGGTATGACTTGTATAGTATAGTTTATCTTTAGATATGAGAAAGGAATAAGAAGGGTCTGGGGCTAACCGACTTATAACTCTTGGGATGCAGTTTTTAGCCGAGATTAAGAGTGTGCGTGACGAGATGAACATTGCTGAAAAGGCTGCCAATGGCTTTTTCGGCAGGTTGATTGAGCCTAGAGTCTTATTATTACTTGCCAAGGTAAGCAATTTTCTCGCTGGGCAGAATATTCAGGCCTATGTTGTTGGTGGTTTTATCCGTGACGGGCTGCTGGGGAGGGCTACGGCGGATATTGACATCGCGGTGGCCGGCGACTCACTGGAGATTGCCCACGGGGTAGCTACTGCCCTCGGTGGGAAATATATTCTGCTGGATGAGGTAAACCGGATAGGCAGAGTAATTCTGGCCAGTAAAGAAGCCCCGGCAACTAGCCAGCAATGGGAGCTTGATTTCTCTCCAATTAGGGGCAGTATTGAACAGGACCTTGCCCAGCGTGATTTCACCATAGATGCCATGGCGATTGAGCTTAATCAGTTAGCCAAGGGGCATCCTGATATTCAGATTATAGACCCCTTTAATGGCCGCGGTGACCTTCAGCGGGGTGTGATTAGGGTGGTTACTGAGACAGCTTTCCAGTCGGATGCCGCTCGATTGCTACGGGGGGTGCGTTTGGCCTATGAGCTTGATTTCAGCATTGAGAGTAAGACCGAGGCTCTAATTCGGCGTCATTCTCACCTTGTATCTGGTGTTGCTGGTGAGCGGGTCAGAGAAGAACTACTCCGACTGCTGGCTATACCTGGAGCGAAAAAACTACTACCCCATCTTGATGAGCTGGGTTTACTGATGACCATAATCCCCGAGCTGGCTCAGGAAAAGGGGGTAGGACAGCCCAAGGAGCACTCCTGGGACGTTTTTGACCACTCTCTCAGGATGGTTGTTGCCGCTGACTTCCTGCTTCGGCAGGGAGACTGGGAATATGCCAGTGAGGAGGCCCTGGCGGCGGCTCCGTGGTCAGTCGAGCTAAATCAGCATTTTAACCTTGCGGTCAGTAGTGGCAGTACGAGACGATTACTGCTCAAAGTGGCGGCGCTGCTTCACGATATTGCCAAGCCCGAAACTAAAGCCATTGATACTAGTGGACGAATGCGTTTTCTGGGACACGCTAAAGAGGGGGCAGCTATAGTCGTTAGCATTCTGGAAAGGCTCAGGTTTAGCACTAAAGAAATAAAGCTGGTGGAAACTATGGTAAAGCACCACTTGAGACCAACCCAGATGAGTCAGAATGGACTTCCGTCTCCGCGGGCTATGTATCGCTACTTTCGTGACACCGGGGATGCTGGGGTTGATATACTATTCTTGAGCCTGGCTGACCACTTAGCTACCAGAGGCCCTCATCTAAAGCTAGCCCAATGGCGAGAGCATACTCACCTGGTAGACTATGTTCTAACTAAGCACTTCGAACCGGAGAGCCTGGCTGCGCCACCCAAGCTGATTAGCGGCCATGACTTAATCAACATCTTTGGTCTTAGTCCCGGGCCTGAAATCGGAGAGTTACTGGAGGAGATGCGTGAGGCCCAAGCTTCAGGCGAGCTTAATACCAGAGAGGAGGCTCTAGCCTATATTCGCCAGCGTCTGTCAGGTAAAGCCGAGTAAATATGACCAGAAATAGAATACCATTTATCATAATAATCACTATCTTCGTTTTGGCGTTGCTGGTGGTGGTGCCCATCGATGAGGGAGTGCTGGGTAAGAGGGGATTGCGACTGGGGCTTGACCTTCAGGGTGGTACTCATCTGGTGTATCAGGCTGATTTCTCTTCAGTAGAACCAGGCACGGAAGCTGAAGCCCTTAGTGGTGCTATAGCCGTTATCGAAAAGCGGGTTAATGTTTTGGGGGTGACTGAGCCAGTTATTCAGAAGTTAGGCGAAGACCGTATCGTGGTCGAACTGGCCGGTATCAGTGAAATCGAAAAGGCGAAGAACCTCATCGGTCAGATGGCACTTCTTGAATTTGGAGAGTTAATAGAAGAGGGCGAAGAGGCTAGGTGGGTAAATGAGTTGGGTGAGTGGAAACCAGCTACGGCAGTGATTAATGGCGAGGAAGTGGAACTGAGTAGTCAGTATTTCAAAGAAAATACATATTTGAGTCAGGATAACTTTGGCCAAGTAATATTAGCATTTGAGTGGGATGAAACCGGCAGTAAGATGTTTGAGGAAATTACCGAGCGTCTCTTGAATCAACCACTAGGCATTTTTCTCGGTGATGAATCGATGCGCGGGGATGATGGAGTTCCTATTGCGCCTATTATCCGTAGCGTTATTAGCGATAGGGGTATAATCGAAGGTTTAAGCCTTGACGAGGTTACAGAACTATCTAGATTGCTTAACGCCGGTCGTATTCCGGTGCCACTTACCTCGATTTATGAACAGACGGTATCCCCCATTTTAGGGTCCGATTTTATTGATATGAGCCTTAAGGCGGGTCTAATCGGGCTGATATTAGTTCTGATATTCATGATGGTCTACTACCGTCTGCCCGGAGCTCTAGCCAGTGCCGTGCTAATTTTCTATGCTTTCTCAGTGCTGGCTATATTCAAGTTGATACCAGTCACCCTTACCCTGGCGGGTATCGGTGGCTTTGTGCTGTCTATCGGGATGGCGGTAGATGCCAATATCCTTATCTTTGAGCGCATGAAGGAAGAGCTGAGGTTGGGGCGAACACTGGGTGCTGCTATTGAGACCGGCTTTAAGCGAGCCTGGCCGGCTATCCGGGACAGTAACATAACTACCTTTATTGTCTGCGGTATTCTCTATTGGTTAGGTAGCAGTATCATCGCCAGTGCTCCGGTAATGGGTTTTGCCGCAACCTTGGCTATCGGCGTGGCGGTAAGCATGTTTAGCGCCGTTGTGGTCACCCGTACCTTCCTCCGTATATTTGCCAGCACCCGTCTGGCACAAAAGACCTCGCTATTTAGCGTGTATTCGGGAAGATGAAATGACTGATATTGTCGGCAAAAGGTTCTGGTTCTTCATTGCTTCAGGGGCGGTTATCCTTTTCTGTATTATCTCGCTGGCTCACTTTGGGCTCAAATACGGGATTGAACTCAGCAGTGGGTCTCTGCTAACAGTAAATTTCGAGCAAACGGTGAACGAGGATGATCTGAAACAGGAGCTAGCTAA
The DNA here is from genome assembly GCA_030640485.1 of Dehalococcoidales bacterium. GTDB lineage: Bacteria > Chloroflexota > Dehalococcoidia > Dehalococcoidales > UBA5760 > UBA5760. The sequence goes on from DAOWJG010000040.1 coordinate 3,952, forward strand.
TTTAGGCTATGGCGGGGCTATCGTGCAGCAGACTGGGGAGGGTAATTTCATCATCCGCACCAGTGAGCTAACCGGTCGAGCTAAGACAGAACTGGAGGGCGGCTTAACTGTCAGATTTGGTTCGGTCACTGAGGCTGAGTTCTATTCGGTATCACCTATGGTTGCCTCTGAGACAGCACGAAATGCCGGTATTGCCATCGGTGTCGCTGCCGTGGGGATACTGCTTTATATCACCTGGGCATTTCGCAAGATGCCCAACCCCTTCCGCTACGGCACCTGTGCCATCATCGCCCTAGGGCACGATGCTTTGGTGGCAGTGGGGGTTTTCTCCGTTCTCGGCGGCACACTGGGCTGGGAAATCAATTTAATGTTTATTACCGGCATCCTGGCCGTTGTTGGCTACAGTGTCAATAACACCGTGGTCGTCTTTGACCGAATACGAGAGAACCTGACCAAGGGGATAAGTCCTGACTTTGAGACAGTAGTTAATAGTAGCCTGGTAGAAACCCTGAGCCGTTCCTTGAACACCAGCCTGACTACGTTGCTGGTCGTTCTGGCCCTGCTGCTCTTTGTCGGGGCGTCAATTCAGAATTTTGCCGTGGTGCTCCTCATTGGCATCGTGGCCGGAACCTTCAGC
>DAOWJG010000033.1 GCA_030640485.1 Dehalococcoidales bacterium
ATCCCCGTGGATGAGAACCGGTTGACCTATATTCCGGTATACATCAGGAATATCGGGATGCCCAGCCGGGAAAGCCCTGGTTGCCCCCTTACGGTGAACACAAAGGGTCTGTTTCTTACCGTTAACGGTGTGTTCCTCTATCTTGGCGATATTGTGGCATACGTCATATATCTGCTCCAGGCCTATTTCCTTCTGGCTCTTACCCAGGACCTTAACGAAGGATTCCCTAGTCCAATGAGCAATGCACTGCCGATTAGTCCAGGCATAATTAGCGGCACACGACATAGCCGCCAGGTAGTCCTGACCCTCCGCTGAGTCTATCGGGGCACAGGCAAGCTGGCGGTCGGGCAGGCTGATGCCGTATCTCCTTACCGCCTCACCTAGCAGCCTAACATAGTCGCCACAGACCTCATGCCCAAAGCCCCGGGAGCCGGTATGAATCAGAACCAGTATCTGCCCCACCTCACTGATACCCATAGCTCTGGCTGCTTTCTGGTCATATATCTCATCCACCACCTCTATTTCCAGGAAGTGATTGCCAGAACCCAGGGTACCGAGCTGTGGGATGCCTCGTTTCTTGGCTTTGCTGCTTACCTTGTCCGGGTTAGCCCTCTTCATACAGCCTGACTCTTCAGTAACCACAATGTCTTCAGCATTTCCAAAACCCTTTTCCAGCGCCCAGCGACTACCCTTTACCAGGACCTGGTTTAGCTCCTTTTCGCTCACCCTTATCTTGCCCTCAGAACCAAGTCCTGATGGGATATTAACAAAAAGCTCAGCGATTAATCTTTCAATCTTAGGCTTTACCTCTTCCCGCGTCAGATTGGTTCTAAGCAACCGGACACCACAATTAATATCAAAGCCGACGCCTCCGGGCGATATGACCCCATCCCCTATCCTAGTAGCCGCCACCCCACCGATGGGGAAGCCATAGCCCCAGTGAATATCAGGCATCGCCAGTGAGTGGCCAACAATGCCCGGTAGGAAAGCCACATTAGCCACCTGCTCGAAAACCCGCTCCCCCCAGATATGCTCCAGCATAGATTCGCTGGCATAGATTAGACCCGGTACCCGCATACCCGCTTTATAGCTTGTCGGGATCTCCCAGCGATAGTCATCTATCTTGTTTACCTTTTCGCTCCACGGTGCCGCCATTATCCATCACCACCTTTAGATATCCAATATTACCTGCACTCTGTAGCCACTATCCTTATCCTTGTCAACGCTGAGCATATGATAAGTAGCCGCCTTCACCCCGGTCTTCAGCTGGTGACGTGAATTATCAACCTTCTCCCCATAGCCCCTCCCCTTAAGTCGGCGGTCATTAAGCACGATAACATCAAACCGCTTAAAGAGAATATTCTCAGTATCAAAAAGGTAAATGAGCCCGTTCAACCACTCTACCAATAGGCTTTCTTCATCAGAGGCCACAAGCTCTATATCCCGGTAAAGAACCTCGTTAATTGAATCAAGCTCGGTTATCAAGCTGAATAAGGCTCTTGCTGCATTACTAAACGCCTGGCCTAAATTAGCCCCATATGCGATAATGCCAACATCAGCAGTATGGTCTATAAATTCAAATTCCTTCTCCACAAATGCCTGCCATTTAGTAAGCCCGAATCTATAGCTAAATTATATCACTTACGCTGGTAAATACAAAAATAGGCTACGATCCTAGCAAAGTTTAAGCTTCTTTAAGGATTTGATATAATCTAAAGTGTAGCTAAGTATAATATTCGGAGACTTAGATGGGCGAGATTAAGAGTGCCCGTGAGATAGCGGCTGAGAAAGTAGCGAAACTAGGCGAGGCGACTGAGGAAGAGCGCCTGAAGTGGAAATATGTCCCCGAGGGGGAAAGACTGGCAACAAGATATACTAGAGAAGGCTGCAATTTAGTGCTGGAACTGGGTCAGTATGACGAAAAGGTAAGAAAATATGTCGCTGAGGGAGTTGGTAACGTACTGGTGAGACATATCAGCCTGCCCAATAGCGATTTAGCCAAAAGAAATAATAAACGGGCCATGGATGGTTTAAAACTGCTGAAGAGTAATCAGGTTAGTCTGGAGAATGCCTTCAGCAAGATGAGACGCATCTTCGAGCACTACTTGGAGCAGGGTGAACAGCAGCGAAAGCAGGCTTATGAGTCACTAAAGGCTGAATTTGAGGCTCAGGCAAAGCAGGCACTCCAGCAGCAGTTGGGCATACTCGGGGGGAGTCAAATAAACGTGGAAAAGCAGCCCCAATTTCAGGCAGAATGGCGACACCGACTAATTCAGCTGGATTCGCAGTACCTTACGCTTTTGGATGAACTAAGGCAGGAGCTATCAGCCATACCTTAGGAGTGTAGCATAAATATGGACATGAACGACGAAAGAATTAGAGAGGCAGTCAGACATACTGAGACACTGAGACCACCGAAGCAGAGTTTAGCCACCTTCGGTACCACAAATGTCTACTACTACCTGGTTACCGAACCGGCTTACGCGGAGCTGGTAGAGAATGTTACCGAGACCGTGATTAGGGAAGGTCGGGTCATTGCCGAGAGACCCCGCGTGGTAACTCCCTATTATCTCTCCCACCTCCAAGGATTTAGCCCTGAGGCTAGAAGATATCTTGACATACTAACTAGACAATACGGCGCTAGCACTCCCGGGCTTTTTTATAGCTACCGTAATGAGCCCAAAGAGCTTACCATTGTGTCGGATAGTTTGCACTCGGTAGTCGAAAAGCTAAACGCTGAGATTGATAAGCGTGGTGATCCCCTAA
>DAOWJG010000062.1 GCA_030640485.1 Dehalococcoidales bacterium
GAATCGGCAATGTGCCTTAGAACATCTTCTCCCAGTTTAGGCCAGTTTTTTCTAGATAAAAGAGATTGATACTTATCCACTTTGCTCTCCCCATTATCTTGCAGGTTGGTGCACGATAATATGACCTGCCCCAAATAATTATACCACTTTCAAGAGTTATCCTTAATCCAGTAACAGATTCTCCTGTCTCATCCTCAAAGTTCACGAAGCTGGCCACTTGTGTCTCAAGGTTAGCATAATTGACGCCTGATGCATAAATGTGTTATATTGGACAGCTATCGGTTGGTAAGGAAAGGAGCAAGTCACGATGAGAGAGATTGAGGCCAAGGAAATAACCGAGACGCTATCCAAGCTTTTCCAGGAGGCCTGCTACTATCTGCCTGAGGATGTCCTAAATGCCCTTAAGGGGGCACGAGAGGCAGAGGAATCACCCGTGGGGCGTGAGGTGCTGGAGAGAATACTGGAGAATGCTGCTATTTCGGCTGAGGGTGAGGTTCCTCTGTGTCAGGATACGGGGAGTGCCATCGTCTTTTTAGAGCTCGGTCAGGATGTTCACATTGTTGGTGGTGACCTCTATTCAGCCATAAATGAGGGGGTGCGGCGGGGATATACTGAGGGCTATCTACGTAAGTCCATGGTGAGCCAGCCCTTCTCGGCTAGGGTTAATACCAAGGATAATACCCCGGCTATCATCTATACCGATATTGTCCCGGGTGATAAGCTCAAGGTTATTGCCAAACCCAAGGGTGGTGGGGCTGAGAATATGTCACGACTGGCGATGCTAAAGCCGGCGCAGGGTCGCCAGGGGGTTATAGACTTTGTGGTTAAAACTGTAGATGAGGCGGGAAGTAACCCCTGCCCGCCGGTTATACTCGGTGTTGGTATTGGTGGCACTGTGGAAAGGTGCGTTATGCTGGCAAAGCGAGCCTTACTGCGAGAAATAGGTAAGCCCAGCCCGGATGCTGAGCTTGCCGAGCTGGAGAGGGAGATTTTCAAGCGAGTAAACAATCTGGGTATCGGACCAATGGGGTATGGTGGCAAAACCACGGCGCTGGCAGTTCATGTTGAGGTTTTCCCGGCCCACATTGCTAGCCTGCCGGTAGCCGTTAACATGCAATGTTGGTGTGCCCGGCATAAAGAAGCCATCCTCTGAGCTGGTTTTGGCATATTCGATATTCAGGAGTAAGTAAATAGACTTCCCAGGGTTGTCGGTATCACGGAGTAAGGGTAGAATATAGCAGTTGTCGGCATTACGGAGTAAGTATGAAAAGAGGTAGGGAGATAGATGGCTAAGCAGGAGATAGTGGCGCAAAAGGTCCGCCTGATTGACATTTACATTATGGGTAAGCATAACCAGGTTCCCGAAGGGCTTACCATCATGACGGCGCTGGAGTATTGCGGCTATCGGTTAATTCGCGGTTGCGGATGCCGGGCTGGATTCTGTGGCGCCTGTGCTACCATTTACAATTTTAAAGATAACCCTCAGCTAAGATATGACCTTGCCTGCCAGAAGACTGTTGAACCGGATATGTACCTGGTGCAGATACCGTTCTTCCCGTCGGCCAAGGCTCTTTACAATCTGGAAGAGCTTGAGCCAACAATTGAGTCGGTATTAGCTCTCTATCCCAGCCTGCTTACCTGTTTCGGCTGTAATACCTGCACCAAGACCTGTCCCCAGGAGCTTGAGGTGATGTGGTTTATGTCTGATGCCTTAAGGGGTGATATTAGTGAGGTGGCTAACAAGTCCTTTGACTGTGTGATGTGCGGCTTGTGTGCCGCCAGATGTCCGCAGGGGTTGGTGCCCTATAATATTGCCTTACTGTGTCGGCGCCTGTATGGGCGCTATCTAGCACCTACCTCCAAGCACCTGGAGGATAGGCTAGCGGAAATAGAGGCGGGTAAATTTGATACTGAATTAGAAGAATTAAAGAGGATGAGCGAAGACGAGCTTCGCCGCCGCTATGCAGAGCGTGATATAGAACCGGCCTACACAAAGTAGTCTAAGGAAGGGGCAAGTAAAATGTACCCGGCGTATATGGAAGAAAGTATCCGAAAGGTAGAAGCCACCAGAGAGAGACGGCTAAAAGAAACATTTCCTCGCATTACCGATAAGGAAAAGGCGGTTTTGTTACAGAAGTTTCACCCTGATTTTGTTACCGAAGGTATGCGTGAACTCTTAGTGGGGCCGAATAAGGGGGAGCCTACTCCGAATGAGATGGCTGATGTACTGGAGGGGAATAGCCGGATTGACCCGGATAAAATCAACCTTGATAAGGTTGATTATGAAGTAGACGTCTTGGTAATTGGTTGTGGTGGTGCCGGGGCCTCAGCGGCGCTCCTGGCTCAGGAAAACGGGGCTAATGTTCTTTTGATAACCAAACTCCGACTCGGTGATGCTAATACCGTAGGCGCTCAAGCCGGGACGCAGGCTGCGGATAGAGCTAATGACTCCCCGGCGATTCACTACCTGGATACGATGGGTGGCGGTCGCTTCACTAATGTACCCGAACTGGTAGAAGCACTGGTCAAGGACGCCCCCTCTGTGATTAAGTGGCTGGAAACGTTGGGCGTCAACTGGGATAAGGATCCCGACGGCTCGATGCACGAACTATCCGGTGGTGGTGCCTCCAGATTGCGCCTGCACTCGGCTCGAGATTATACCGGTCTTGAGGAAATGCGCGTCCTGCGTGATGAGGTGCGGAACCGGTGTATAGATTATCTGGAATTCTCCCCGATAGTAGAGCTGGTAATGGATGATAAGGGGCAGGTAGCCGGGGCTATGCTGGTAAATCTGGAAACAAACGAGTTAAACCTAGTTAAAGCCAAGGCGGTGATTATGGCTACCGGCGGTGCCGGGCGCCTTCATATTCAGAATTTCCCCACTACCAATCACTACGGAGCCACTGCCGATGGACTGGTAATAGCATATCGGGTGGGGGCGGAGCTAATCTTCATGGATACGATGCAGTATCATCCCACCGGTGCTGCCTATCCGGTGCAGATTCTGGGGCAGCTCGTTACCGAGAAGGTAAGAACTCTCGGTGGCCAGCTGGTAAACGCCGAAGGGGAGCAATTTATCATGCCACTGGAGCCGCGAGACGTCGTTGCCTCAGCCAACATACGAGAGTGTAAAGAGCGTGGCCGAGGCATAGTGACATCCACTGGGGAGGTTGGGGTGTGGCTTGATTCACCAATGATTGACATTATGAGAAGTGGGGGTACCATAGCTCGGGAACTACCGGCTATGGTTCGTCAGTTTAGCCGCTTCAATATTGATATCACGAAAGAGCCAATGCTGGTCTATCCCACGCTGCACTACCAAAATGGGGGCATTAAGATTAACCCTGACGGGGCTACTACCATACCGGGGCTGTTTGCGGCTGGCGAATGCGAAGGTGGAGTCCACGGCCAGAACCGGCTCATCGGCAACTCAACACTGGATATATTTGTTTTTGGGAGGCGAGCTGGCCGAGCCGCGGCTCAGTATGCTAAGGAGGCCAGGCTGGGCACGCTGACACTAGACCATGTGCGCCGGTGGCAGAAAGAGCTTAGGGAGGCTGGTCTGGCTGAACTTCGGCCAGTCTCGCCAATGCTGCTGCCCAATTATGCCAGACAGCCACAAGATTACCTAACTGATTATGCCAAACAGACGTTAACTGCCGGTCAGATAAAAATGGCCTAGGATTCTGGGAGAAGGGTATGCCACTACGTATCCAAATCAACACCAAAGAGATTGAAGGTATTCTGAACGAAATACTAAATACTAAAAGCCCACCGGTTGGTCGGTGTCGTCTCCTGTCTAGTGGTTTCAGTCCGGCACATGCGCTTAACATAATGGAAGACATTAGTGGCCACAAGGAGTGCTTGGGCTGTGGTAATTGTATTGATATCTGCCCCTTTTTGTCGCGCGAGCCCTCACGTCGAGAGAAGACGGAGCAACGCACCTCAATGGCTTTGGAGAGTATAGTCGGTGAGGACTGCGACCAGTGTGATGCCTGCATCATGGTCTGTCCTCAGGTGGATACTACTATCAAGCACTATGTCGTCAATCACCGCATGTTAGAGGTTATGTCTCGTCTGGAGCAGCGAATTGGCGATGAAGATGAGCCTGATTTGGACCTGTTTCTGGAAGAAGCCCTGAGTCAAACCTGAATTATTCGCTAAGAGATAATAGGATGGATTTTGAGATACCGCAAGACCTAAAAATGGTGCAGAGTCTGGTAAGGGACTTTGTTAATGACCAGTTGAAACCATTGGAAAGGGACCTCCTGGGACGGGCTGCCGACCTGAGCGATGCCCGCTTGTCTCTACCCGACGAGACCGAGGAAAGACTCATCAGGATGGCTAACGAGATAGGGCTGTGGGGGATAAATGTGCCAGAGGAGGTTGGAAGTGCCGGACTTGGGACTCTCTGCAGCTGTCTGGTTGAAGAAGAGCTGGCCCAGACAGTCGTGCCCTTTAGTTTCGGGGATGTTACCCCGATTCTCTTTGAGTGTAACGACGAACAAAAAGAAAAGTACTTCCTGCCGGCACTTAATCGGCAAAAATATGCCTACCTCGCTCTGATGGAGCCCGGGAAGGGAGCTAGCGTCTCCAAATTGGAGATGAGAGCCGAAAGGAAGAACGACCACTATCTTCTGAATGGTCAAAAGCTATCCCTCTCCAGAGCTGGGGAAGACTATTTTGCCCTTGTTTTTGCCACCGTAAGCGAAGAGAAAAACGAAGAGGGAATAACCTGCTTTCTGGTAGATAGGGATACGCCTGGTTTTAGTGTGAGTGGTGGGGGGGGAAAGATGGGCTGGCAGACTCAGCTGAGAGAACCTTTAGTATTGACCTTTAAGCAGTGCTCGGTATCCGAGGGGAATATACTTGGAGAAGTGGGCAGGGCTTTCCATTTGGGTAAGAAATGGCTTCCCTCAAGACGAGTAGTAAGAGGTGCCCGATGCGTGGGGGTTGCCCAGAGATTACTTGAGGAATCAGCCACCCAAGTCCAATCCTTCGAGTCATTCGGGCAAGTTATTGCCAAGCGAACTAACATCGAAGCGGCATTGGTTGATATCGCGGTTTTGGTTCATGCCTGCCGACTGATGGTTTATGAAGCCGCCGCTAAAGCCGATAATGGAGAGCCTATCCGCAGCGAAGCGGCTATGGTCAAGCTATTCGCTACTGATATGGTGCATAA
>DAOWJG010000179.1 GCA_030640485.1 Dehalococcoidales bacterium
ATAACCTATAGAGAGGCAATAACTGAGGCCATTGACGAGGAATTAAAGAGGGACCCGACTGTATTTGTCCTCGGTTTGGATATCGGAAAAGCCTGGGGGGCCGCCTTGGGCGAGCTTCAGGGATTAGCTGAAAAATACGGACCCCAAAGGATAAGACAGACACCAATATCGGAGACGGCAATCTTAGGGGGTGCCATAGGGGCAGCCGCCACCGGGATGCGGCCAATTGCCTTTATGATGTTCAGTGACTTTTTAGGTGTGGCAGGGGATGAGATAATAAATCAGCTCACTAAAATGAGATACATGTTTGGCGGCAAGGTAAGGTTGCCGGTGACCATAACTGTCTATGGTGGTGCTGGTGTATCTGCTTCTGCACAACACTCTAAGAATCTAGAAGGATTCTTGATGAGTGTTCCGGGGCTTAAGCTTGTGTCACCTTCCACTCCCTATGACGCCAAGGGTCTGCTTAAATCGGCAATAAGGGATGATAATCCCGTGGTGTATTTTCAACGTACGCTACTGCTTCTTAGCGGTTTGAAAGGTGAGGTACCAGAGGAGGAATATACCATACCCTTGGGGAAGGCGGATGTTAAGCGAGAGGGTAGCGATGTTACCGTCGTGGCTATAGGTACCATGGTTCACCGGGCGCTAGCTGCTGCTGGAAAGCTTCAGGAAAAAGGCGTAAGTATAGAGGTCATTGACCCTCGAACTATAGTGCCTCTGGATAAGCAGGCTATCATCGACTCAGTCAAAAAGACGGGTAAGCTGGTGATTATAGACGAAGAGCCCAAGACGGGAAGCGTCGCCAGTGAAATCTCATCTATAGTAGCTGAGGAAGCCTTTAGCTTCCTTAAGGCACCAATAAGGAAGGTCTGCGCTCCAGATACACCGGTTCCCTTCAGTCCGGTTATGGAGAAATTCTGGATGCCGGATGAGGAAGACCTAATCAAGGCCGTTACTGAGATTATGTAGCATTTTGGAATACTCGTCTACCCAAAAGAGCACGCAGCAGATGGTAAGGTTACCTCTGCTGCGTTTGCTTTACTCTGCTCGTCGTGGTTGGCGATGGCTTTAGTGGCTACCTCAATTAGTTATTAGGGGGGACCCAGCGGGGCGGGATTGGCAAATTGTCTCCAAAACGTAACCAGAAGTACTCGTCAAGGAATTTAACTAGTGATTTCTCATAGCCATAGCGGGTATAATCTAGCTTTTCGGAGAGGAATTTCTCAGGTGAACCTGGCAGTTCCTGTTCCTGAAAGTCCTTGGTAACTTCTTGGGCATTTTGCTGCGTGATTCTCACCCACTGAATCAGGTTACTGTCGCCTTCGAGAATTCCAAAGTGATTTGATATGTTTAAGTTCAGTATTGGAAATAGCTTATCATTGAGGAGATGAGCGATTTTTGATACCCCGGTCAACCACAAACCATTAATGGAATAGATATCGGCGTATATATTGTTTATTTTGTCGGTGATGTCGCTGTCGGAAAGGTCGCAATCCAGCAGGGTGACGTTCTGAAGGAATGATGTCTCCGGCTGTAGCCGAACTATTTTAGCTAAAACACTCGCTGCCAGGCCGTGCCCGATAAGCAGGTCGTAGTTTTCAATATTCACATGGTCTAAAAGCACCTTCTCTTCGAATTCCTCAGCGCTGATATTGAACGGTGCCTGCCTGAGTCTGGAGATGAAGTCGGTGTCTCTCATAATCCTGCTGTACCGGTTGTCACCAATTGACCGATAGTAGAAGCAGACGGCACCCCAGGAAAGTTGATTGAAGTTCATAATGCGGCTTGCCTCCCTGCACTATATCTCATATATTCCACTTCGTGAATTAGTATACCGCAGTTCATTAGCTGGAGTAAATAGGTTTTTAGAAGGGGGAAGGATATTAAAAAAGAGGGGCGAAGCCCCTCTTAAACTTCCTAATATGTTACTACTCCAAGTAAATGAAGTGTTCCCAATCACAGTCTTCACAACTCCATATCTCGTAGTGAGCCCCAGGGCCCTCAGGAAAGACTTCTTGTCCTTTCTCGCATGACAAATTAAGGCTACCACAACTTGGGCACCTGTAGTATTTACGGTCTGCCAAATTATCATATTGAGCATCTAGGTCAAGCATTATCACCATTACAAATAACGTAGTCAATAAGCACCACTTGGCTGAGTACAAGTCAATAGTTCTCTTATGGTGCACTTCATTGGCGAGGTCGATAAGTGCCTTAGAGACTCTGATAAGCTGTTGGGGACGACTGGTCCAATGCGTCACAGTGTATTCAATCATCTTTTTGACATCTGAGTTGCTAGGGATCTCGGCATCTTGTGGCACAAAGTTCACACTAAATAACTTCTGTATGAATTCAATCCATGCATCCCGAACTAATATCCCGACTTGTTGATATTCTTCAATTGAGCCGGCCTTTTGAAGTTGTTCTGTAGCCATTGAGAGTTTTCGTGCCACTAGGGCATGTTTCTCCCACAACGGTTGGAGTAACGGCTGTGTAAAGCTCTCCAAGTTTATTTTGAAATCAGAATCGTGGGCGTTTCCCTTATCCTTCATTGATAACATTATATCACCCCACCCTCCCCAATACCTCTTCCAGCACCTTCCTCCAATCTATCATCCTCTTAAAATTTACCCTTATCTGGTTTAAGCCTATCTTTATGCCGTCTCTTTGGAGTGGCTCAAGTTTACGCTTATCAAAGTGCATCCCTTCAAATGGTCTCAGTATAATCTGGCCGTGCTCGGTAGCGATGGATTCAATGCCTGCCTTAGCTGCCAGAGCCTTAATCTTAACCGCGTAGAGCAGGTTTTTGACCTCTTCAGGCAGCCTGCCAAAGCGGTCGCTAAACTCGCTGGCTAGACCTTCTATCTCCTCAACCGAGTTCATATTTGCCAGCCGCTGGTAGAGAACGAGCCTGGTATCCAGGTCGGTGACATAATCTTCGGGGATGTAGGTGGGGAGGGGTAGGTCTATGGTCGGTGGGGGCAGGCGGGATGGTTTCTTAAAGGCACCGGCCTCTCGCTCCTTTTGTTGCTCTATCGCCTCAGCCAGCAGGCGACAGTAGAGGTTAAAGCCAACGGCACTGATATGTCCACTCTGTTTTGTCCCCAGCAGGGTGCCGGCGCCTCTAATCTCCAGGTCTTTTATGGCGATGTTAAAACCGGCACCAAGCTCGGTGGCTTCAAAGATAGTCCGCAGGCGCTTCTCGGCGGTATGGGTGAGTTGCTGCCCCCGGTCGTAGAGGAAATAGGCGTAGGCAAGATTAGCCCCCCGACCGACTCGCCCCCGCAGTTGATAAAGCTGAGTCAGCCCAAACCGGTCCGCCTTGTTCACTATCAGGGTATTAACGTTGGGCATATCCAGTCCGGATTCAATAATGGTGGTGCAGACCAGGATGTCTATCTTACCCTGGGTAAAGTCAGCCATCACGGCTTCTAGCTCAGCCTCAGGCATCTGACCGTGAGCGATGGCTATGTTAGCCTCCGGCACCAGGGACTGGAGACTATCGGTGACGGCTCGTATGGTTTGAACCCGATTGTGGACAAAGAAGACCTGACCGTTTCGTTCTAGCTCCCGGAGCATGGCTTCCTTGATGAGACTAGCGTCATATTCAGCAACGAAGGTTTTGATGGGCAGGCGGTCTTCGGGGGGGGTCTCCATGGTGCTCATATCTCATACCCCCACCAGGGACATGTGGAGGGTGCGGGGGATGGGGGTGGCGCTCAGGGTAAGGACGTCTAC
>DAOWJG010000104.1 GCA_030640485.1 Dehalococcoidales bacterium
CAGCCCCTATCCTCCCCGGTCAATAAGAGTCTGGTTGAGCTACTAATTATGATTGATGCCCTAAAGAGGGCGTCAGCGGAGCGTATTACGGCGGTAGTTCCTTACTATGGCTACGGGCGCACAGATAAGAAGGATCAGCCACGGGTACCGATAACGGCGAGGCTGGTGGCTGACCTGCTTACGGTGGCGGGGGCTAATCGGTTGCTGACGGTGGATTTGCATGCCGCCCAGATTCAGGGCTTCTTTAATATCCCGGTTGATGAACTGACTGCCCTGTATCTACTGAGCCGATATTTTGAGGAGAAGAATCTTGATGACCGCCTGGTTGTGGTGGCCACTGATATCGGGATTTCTAAGCGAGCCCGGGACCTGGCGGCTAAGCTTAATGCGCCCCTGGCTATTGTGGAAAAGAGGCGGGTCGGTAATGTTGACCGGGCGGAAGCGATAAATATTATTGGTGAAGTGGAGGGTAAGGTAGCTCTCACCGTAGACGATGAAATAGACACGGCTGGCTCTCTGATAAATGTTATCTCTGCCCTGGAGGAGCGGGGTGTTACGGAGGTATATGCCTGCTGTACTCACCCGGTGTTTTCCGACTCAGCTATCCAGAGGATAGCCTCATGCCCGGTGAAAGAGGTCGTGGTTACCGATACTATCCCGATCGCCAGCGATAAAAAATTGGATAAGATTACGGTGCTACCGATGGCTCCCCTATTGGGTGAAGCTATTCATCGTATTCACACTGGGATGTCTATAGGAGCCATGTTTGAGCGTTAACGAGAAGATGGTAGAGGTATATCGGGCAGTCGGAGAACTGGAGGCCCAGGTTATCCAGAGCTTACTGGAAAGCTACGGGATACCCTCCCTCCTGAAGTCAAACGCCGCCCGTTCTGTGCATGCCTTCGCCGTTGATGGGATGGGTGAGGTTAGGGTTATGGTCTGGGAGCGAGTGGCGGATAAAGCCAGGGTGCTTATTAAAGGAAGAGATGATGGTTAAACTATTTAGCCGGCTTACTGATTCCAATGAGAAAGAACTGAAGCGGCTCCAGCCGATGGTGGGTAGAATAAATGAGCTGGAGTCCAGTTTTGAGTCTCTTAGCGATGAGGAGCTTCGTGCCAAGACCGATGAATTTAAGGCTCGGCTGAAGGATGGCGTTTCGCTGGATGAGCTTCTACCCGAACCCTTTGCCGCGGTTCCGGAAGCGGCCAAGAGGGCTATCGGGCAGCGCCACTTTGATGTTCAGTTAATCGGCGGTATTGTCCTTCATCAGGGTAAAATTACCGAGATGAAGACGGGGGAGGGTAAAACCCTAGTGGCTACCCTACCCCTCTACCTGAATTCCCTTACCGATCAGGGCTGCCATCTGGCTACGGTTAATGACTACCTAGCCCGGCGCGACCCTTACTGGATGGGACCGATTTATCATGCCCTGGGGATGAGTGTCGCCAGTATTTATCCTCAACAGAGGCCGGATGAGTATACCCCGGCCCGCCTTTTTGACCCTACCTACGATTCGGGTAATGAACTCGACCCTTGGCGTCATTTCAGATCCGTCTCCCGTCGTGAGGCTTACCAGGCGGACATTATCTATGGCACCAGTAGCGAGTTTGGTTTTGACTATCTGCGCGATAATATGGTTATCGACCTGGCCCGTTGTGTGCAGAAGAAGCTAAACTATGCCATTGTTGATGAGGTGGATAACCTCCTCATTGATGAAGCCAGAACGCCGCTGATTATCAGTGGTCCGGATGAGGAGGCAGGGCGGCTGTATCCTGTATTTGCTCAGCTCGTCCCGCGCCTACGCCCAGAAGCTGACTATGTCGTTGATGAAAAGTCACGCACCGCTAACCTGACTGAGGATGGTCATACCAACGTAGAGCGGATACTCAAGAGAGAGGGCTTACTGAAGTCCCCCAATCTCTATGACCCATCAAACCACCCGCTGATTCGTCATCTGGAGAGTGCCCTTAAAGCCAAGGCACTTTATAAGAAAGACGTTGATTATGTAGTAAAGGGTGGTCAGGTTATCATTGTTGACCAGTTTACGGGACGGCTTATGGTTGGGCGCCGTTATGCCGAGGGGCTGCATCAAGCCATAGAGGCCAAGGAGCGGGTCAGGGTGCAGCGGGAGACCAAGACCTTTGCCACGATTACCATCCAGAATTACTTCCGGATGTATGACACACTGGCGGGGATGACGGGCACGGCTCTTACTGAGGCTGAGGAGTTTCATAAGATATATAACCTTGAGGTGCTGGTTATCCCGACCCATAAACCTATGATTCGTGAGGACGACTCGGACCGCATTTATAAGGATGAGGCGTCAAAATTCAAGGCGGTGGCGCGTGAGATTGATGAGCTTCATAAGGAGGGGCGGCCGGTGCTGGTGGGTACGGTGTCTATTGAAAGGTCGGAGTACTTAGGTGACCTTTTGAAGCGGAAGGGAATACCGCAGCAGGTGCTCAATGCCAAGCTTCATGAGAAGGAGGCGGGCATTATTGCCCAGGCGGGGCAGCCGGGAGCGGTAACCGTTGCCACCAATATGGCGGGGCGTGGTGTTGATATTGTGCTCGGCGGAAAAGAACCGTCCAGGGAGAATAAAAAGGAGTGGGAAGAGTGGGAGAAGAGGCATAATCAGGTGGTTGAGCTTGGGGGGCTTCATGTTTTAGGCACCGAGCGCCATGAGGCGCGGCGCATTGATAATCAGCTCCGGGGGAGGTCGGGGCGTCAAGGTGACCCGGGAAGCTCCCGTTTCTATGTGTCTCTGGAGGATGACATTGTGCGTCGCTTTGGTGGTGACCGGATTAAGGGTTTTATGGAGTGGGCCGGTATGGATGAGGATACCCCGATTGAGAACAAAATGGTTAACCGCTCAATTGAGTCTTCCCAGGTTCGTGTTGAGGGCTATCACTTTGATTTGCGTAAACACCTGGTTGAATATGATGACGTGGTTAATAAGCACCGTGAGCTTATCTATAGTGAGCGGCGCAAGATTTTGGGCGGTGCTGACCTCAAGGCAAACATTCTCGTCATGGTGAGACAGGAGATACAGGATGTGGTGGCGACCTATCTTCCTGATGAGCACGGCGTTGACTGGGACCTGGAGGGCTTAATTAGCGATGTGAACACTATCCTTCCCTTACCGCCGGAGCTAAACGCTGATGCCCTTGTCCAGATGAAGCCGGCAGAGATTGAAGATAGGCTCATTGAGCAAGCGGAGACACTATACGAAGCCCGGGAGCGGGAGATGGGGTCGGACAACATACGGGTGCTGGAGAGACTGGTAATGCTACGTATACTGGATAGCCTGTGGATTGAGCACCTGACAGCGATGGAAGGAAGGCGTCAGGAGGCGGGGTGGCAGAGCTTGCGCCAGGTACGGTCTTTGGACGCTTATAAGAGTGTGGGCTATGAGCAGTTCCAGGAGCTTTTAGCCACTATTCAGCACGATGTAGCCCACACTATGTACCACGTGACTATTAAAAAGCGGGAAGCCCCGAAGCCGGTAGAGACGCCGATGGCTCAGGTGACCCCCGGTGGCACGGGCAGCCCCAGAAAGCAGCCATTAAAGGTTGGGGGTGGCAAGGTGGGTCGCAACGACCCCTGCCCCTGTGGGAGTGGTAAGAAATACAAGAAGTGCTGCGGAAGGTGAGAAGGAGCTTGATATTTAGTATTTGAGCGGAGCCAAA
>DAOWJG010000049.1 GCA_030640485.1 Dehalococcoidales bacterium
ACAGTATAACTAATGGGCTGGCACGGGTGAGCTGGGCAGGTCGGCTTCAGATTCTCGGCCGTTACCCGCTTCTAGTGGTTGACGGTGCCCATAACCCCGATGCCGCCCGAAAGCTAAAGCAATCGCTAACCGAGTACTTTAGCTTTAACCGGGCTATTCTGATTATGGGGGCATCTTCGGATAAGAACATTACCGATGTAGTCTCAGAACTAGTGCCCCTATTTAGTGAAATTATTGTTACCCGCTCCCGTCACCCCCGAGCTATGGACCCAGCCCAACTAGAAACGGTATTTAGCAAACACGGAGTAAAAACACGTCTGCTAGAGAATGTTTCTGAGGCATTGTCGCTGGCAATGAGCATGGCGGAGACCAAAGACCTAATCTGTGTCACTGGTTCCCTGTTTGTGGTCGCAGAGGCAATTGAGGCGGCAAATAGGTGAGGTTACTTATCAGGAGAAGTCTAGATGTGATAGCGAAGGCAGCGCCTCTCGTAAAAGCTGTCCTCTGGATACGAACAGATGTTGGGTATTGGTTTTTATCTGGGTCTTAGGAAGTCAACTCGAATTGAGTCGTCCGAGCCTGGTCAGGTAACATACTGCCCAGGATTCTCTCTAGTGCCATGGTATGGCTACAAAGGTCCCAGCTGGAGAAAAAGTGGCAGGAGCAGTGCCACTTCCCGTCTCTATATTCAGTGATGTAGTTGTTATTCTCACCACGGAAATTTACTGATAGCTCAGAGAAGGTAATTCGGTCGGTCTCTTGAGCGTAGCGTTTGGCCTTTTCAATTTTCCCAATCAGACTCGACTGCATAACGCACCTCCTTAAATGTAAGAAACACTAAGCCCAATTCTAAGCCAGTGCTTCTTCTTCTTTAACCAGGATATGGTTATAAACTAAATACACATTGTTCACTGCTTACTCAAACCATTCCCTACTTCTCTAATTCTACTCCATTTTTGCCCCAAAGTCTAGGGGATATTTGAGTTTTTCGACCCAAAAATCATGAGGAATTTTTAACCATCTCTTACCATAGGTGGACCCCATTATCTATATCCCCGGCTTCTAATTTGCCTTTAAGAAGGCTATTACTGTAAAATGTTTGTGTAAGTATTACTTGAGGTGAGGTAAATGCCGATCTATGATTACGAGTGTAATCTCTGCCAATTCCGTTTTGAAAAAAGGCAGCGGTTTGATGAAGAACCGATAGATACCTGTCCCAAATGTCAGGGGAATCTTCGCCGCGTCATTCATTCCACCCCGCTTCTTTTTAAGGGGAGTGGCTTTTATATTACCGATAGTCGCCAGAGCAGTGCCCCCAAGGGGGCTACCGGAAGAGAACCGGATAAGAAACATCACAAGGGGAAGTAGGGGTGAAGGCACTCTTACAACGGGTCATCAGAGCCTCAGTTAGCATAGCTGGGGAGGTAGTAGGCAGGGTTGACCGAGGACTGGTGGTCTTTGTCGGAGTGGCTAGTGGTGATACTGAAAAGGATGCGCAATATCTGGCACAAAAGACCGCCAACCTGCGCATTTTTGCTGATGATGAGGGTAGATTTAACCTCTCCACCCTGAATGTTAGCGGTGAACTACTGGTGGTGAGCCAATTTACTCTCCTCGCTGACACCAAGAAAGGTCGCCGGCCCAGTTTTACTAGTGCCGCAGCGCCGGCCCAGGCTGAAGAATTATTTGAGAGGTTTATCACTGCGGTTCGTAACACCGGGCTTAAGGTTGAAACCGGGCGCTTTCAGCAATATATGCAGGTAGAAATTCACAACGATGGCCCGGTCACCATACTACTGGACAGCCGAGATAGATTTTAGAATGCTCCCACTATGGTAGAAAGCCCACCTTAGTGCCCGCCTGAGTATGATGATGCTAATGGCGATTGGCATTAAGCACTTTTGGAAACTATTTGCATACACAAGGGGTTGCAATTAGGCAAAAACTATGGTAAGCTAAACCACGTGAAAGCCAGATGGATGGGTCACAAACTGAGTGATTTGGGTTATCGGCTGACGCCACAGCGCCTAATGATACTAAAGGCGGTGGAAGATGCGGATAGCCACATCAGTGCTGAAGAGATATATGCCCAGGTTCGTACCCACTATCCCCAAATGAACATCTCCACGGTCTACCGGACGCTGGAGCTAGTGAAGGAGCTCGGTCTGGTAACCGAGACCGACATGGGTGACGGACGGGTGCGCTATCATTGCATGGGGAAAGGGCATCATCACCATCTCGTGTGTCAGAAGTGCGGGGAAATCATTGATATGGAGGAATCAGTCCTGGAACCTCTGTGGGCTGAGATTAAGCATAAATATAATTTCAAGGTTGACATGAAACACCTGGCTTTCTTCGGCCGGTGTCCAAGGTGTAAGGTATAAAAATTTTTGCTGCTTAGGGAAACCAGTTGCAGTTGCATTAAATTGCATTAAACTGGGGGTATTATGGGTAATGACGAAAGAGCAAAGCTCAGGACCATGCTGAATTATTGGATTGAGCATAATAGAGAGCATAGCCAGGAGTTTAGAGAGTGGGCAGATAGGGCAAGAGGATTCGGAGAGGCTGAGGTCGCTAAAGAGATGCTAAAGGCAGCTCAGGCGATAGATAAAGCCAGTAAGTCCCTATCCCAAGCCTTGAAGGGCTTAGAGAAGAAGGAGCTATGAGATGTGTTTATCTAAAGCCTATATTGAGCGGAGCGGCAAGAGACAGTTGGTGATGGCAGAGATTGCCTCTATCAAAATTGAGGGTGGAAAACTCCGGTTAAGGACGCTCTTCGGGGAGCAGAAGGAAATAGGGGCCAATATCAGGGAGATTGATTTCCTGACCCATAGCATTACCCTGGAAAATCTAAAAGGATGTGATGTTTGTGATGACTAAACCTAGAATTCTAGCCGGCATTATACTGGCACTGGGGCTTACTGCCACTTTAGTCCTTGGTGGTTGCTCACCGACAACCACCGCCAAACTCAGTGTGGTTACCAGCACTTCCCTTATTGCTCAAGTAGTAAAGCGGGTAGGAGGCGACGGGGTTGATGTCATCAACATCATCCCGCCAGCGCAGTGCCCAGGACACTTCGATATCAAACCGGGTGATATTCAGAAGCTGGCTGATGCTGAGCTTTTCCTCCTCCACGGCTGGCAGGGGGAGAAGTTTTCTCAGGACTTAATTACTTCAGCCAATAACACTGACCTTACCGTAGTCACGCTTGATATTCAAACTACCGAAAACCAAAACTGGATGGTACCAGCAGTTCAGATGGAAGCCGTTGATATTATTACCTCCGCCCTATGTCAGGTAGATAACGAAAACAGCGCCGCTTACCAGCAGTCGACCGCAGAATACAAGGACAAGATTTCAGCTAAAGAAGCGGAGATAAAAGCTAAGCTGGCTGGAGAAAACCTATCCAGCATCAATGTTATGTGTGCTGAGATGCAGGCTGGTTTTGTTAATTGGGTTGGGTTTAATATTACTACTACCTACGGCCGACCCGATTCACTTACTCCTCAGGTTATGAGAGAGCTGGTGGACACAGGCAGAGAGGCAAGGGTAACCCTGATTATCGATAATTTGCAGAGCGGAAAGGATACCGGAAAGGCAATTGCTGAAGAGCTCGGCAGCACCAGAATAATACTCTCCAACTTCCCCGGTGGTTTTCCCGACACCGAGACCTGGGAAAAAGCGATAGCTAAAAATATTGAGCTGATACTAGCGGCGATAGCCCAGTAGCGATATATCGGTCAGGAAAGGTTGTGCCATGAACAGTATGGTCATAAATATCGAGAATGCGGTGGTCTCTTATCGGGAAGACGTTGCCCTCCGCGGCGTATCCCTTAAGGTAAAGTCGGGAGAGTTTGTAGGCATAGTTGGCCCCAACGGTGCCGGTAAGACCACCCTGCTGACGATAGTTAATGGGTTAGGCAAGCTACTAAGCGGACGGGTATGGGTATTGGGAGACTACCTCACTTCAGGTAACAGCCACTCCTTAAGAAAGAAGGTGGGCTATGTCGCCCAGATTCAGAACATAGACCCCAGGATGCCAATGAATGTTCGTGAGGTAACCATGATAGGACGCTACGGGCTTTTAGGCCTACTACGAAGACCAAGCAAGCACGACTGGAAAATTGTGGACGAGCTTCTGGAATTGGTGGGCATGACCAATCTTGCCCGGCGACCCATCGGTCATCTCTCCGGGGGTGAGCAACAACGCGTTGCCATCGCCCGCTGTCTTGCCCAGGAGCCACAAATATTTCTCCTTGATGAGCCTACCGCTTCCCTAGATTGGCGGGCAAAAATAGATGTTTTGGAACTGGTGAAGTTGATTCACGATTCACGACACCTGACTACCCTGCTGGTAACCCATGACCTCGGCGCTCTGCCTATCGCCTGTAATCGGGTAGCACTGATGAAGGAGGGGCTTATCTGGGCTGAGGGGACTCCCGGGGAAGCGCTTACTGATGAGAAACTCAGCCAGTTATATGATATCCCCGCCTCAGTAGTTGAAGCGAGGCGGGAAGAAGCCATTTTAGTTTAGCATTGCAGCAGAATAGCGTTTCGCTATTCTGCTCTAGCATTAAGGAGTTCCCAGCGTGGACCTATCCATCTTTGGCTACCAATTCATGCAGAACGCCATCCTTTCCGCCTTTCTCGGCGGTGTTGCCTGCGGCGTAATAGGTGTTTTCGTCGTATTGATGCACATGCCCTTCATCGGCGTGTGCATGTCACACGCTGCCTTTGCCGGGGCTATGCTCGGCCTGTGGCTGGGCTTTAACCCCCTGCTCGGTGCCTTTGGTTTTTGTCTCATCGCCGCCGCCATCATTGGTCCCCTCGCTGACCGCGGGGAGCTTAGTCCCGACACCTCAGTCGGGATTATCTTTTCTCTTATGCTGGGGCTTGCCTTTCTCTTTATGGGACTGATGCCGGGCACCAAATCAGGAGCCCTGGAGATACTGTGGGGGAGTATTCTCACCAATACCAGAAGTGATGTCATATTGCTGGGCATAGTCGCCGCCGTAGTAGTCGGCCTGGTTATTGCTTTTTATAAAGAGTTTCAAGCCACCATTTTTCATCGTGATATGGCTCTAGCCGTTGGTATACCAGCTACCGCCATTTTCTACGGCGTTCTGTTTTTGACCGGGGCTACCATAACCGCCTCGCTGCGCCCTATTGGGGGGCTACTCATCTTTAGCCTTATTCTGAATCCCGCTGCGGCTGCCTACCAGCTTACTTACAGCATGAAGCGGATGTTCCTCCTCTCCGCCGGCTTCGGTGTTCTTTCGGGTTGGATAGGCCTGCTTATGTCATATCTTTTTAATATTCCCAGCGGCGCTACTATAGTAATTACCTCCTCGGTAATATTCCTAATCGCCAATATCTTCTCACCGAAGAAGAAGGTAAAGCGCTGGCAGAAGCAATCATTACTTGAGGAGAAGCAATGACCAGGAGATTCTTTAACCAGAGAGCCGCTACCTGGGATAAAACCTGTTCCGAACCCGACGCGGCCAAGCTGGAACAAATGGTTAAGCGCCTGAATATTAAGGCCGGTTCCACATTGCTTGATGTGGGGACTGGGACCGGTGTCTTCCTTCCCCTTCTTTTGAGTAAGATTGGCCGGGAGGGACAGGTAGTTGCCCTTGACTTTGCTGAGGAGATGTTAAAAAAAGCCCTGTCTAAGTGCCTCGAGGGGAAGATTTATTACCTTCAGGCGAATGTCACCAGCCTCCCGCTTCGCAGGGAAATCTTCGATGTCGTTGTCTGCTATTCTAGCTTTCCTCACTTCCAAGACAAGCCCGAGACTCTTATAGAAATGAACCGGGTGACTAAAGATGACGGTAGACTATTAATCTGCCATACCTCAAGCCGAACTGAAATTAATGGGGTGCACCGACAAATCCCGACTGTAGAAAATGATGCTATTCCTGATGAGAGTGAGCTACGAGGTATGCTGTCACGAGCTGGATTTGTTGATATCAAGATAGCTGACAGCGCCGATAGTTATCTGGCCAGTGCTAGAAAGCCGTAGACTGACTCAACCCTCCCCAACTAGCTTAATTGTCTCGGGCTCAAGTTCCAGGCTGAAATCCAGGGCCTTTGGGGAATGGGTAAGGGCACCAATAGAGATTATGTCAACCCCGCTCGCAGCTACCTCCCGGACATTAGTCAGGATAATACCCCCTGAGGCTTCTATCTTAATATGGCTGGGGATTAAGTTCCTAATGCGGTGCATTTCATCCGGGTTCATGTTATCCAGCATGATTATATCCGCTCCGCCACTAGCTGCCGCCAGGGCCTCCTCAGTGGTGCTGAGCTCAACCTCAACCGTTAAGTCCCTGGGTAGCGTCTGCTTAGCCTTAGCCACAATATCCTCTAGGCTCATACCTC
>DAOWJG010000099.1 GCA_030640485.1 Dehalococcoidales bacterium
CAAGGCTACTAAGTATGCCACGGTCACTCCAGCCCGGTTAATAGAAGCCGTAGCCAGCAACTTTCAGCTTTTCCCCGCTGATTTGAAGAGCCTGAAACGAGACCGGGAAATTGCTTTAGCCCGCCAGATAGCCATGTATCTTATCCGTGAGCAAACCAGCTACCCTTTAGCGCAAATTGGTAAGGAGTTCAGCAACCGAAACCCGTCAACTGTCAGTCACGCCTGTGAAAAGATTACCGCTGAAATTAGTGTTAGTCCCTATCTAAAGCGTAAAATCCAGGACATCCGCCAGCAGGTCCTCCCCAGGTGATAAAGCAGAAGCTATAAAGATATTCTCCATAGCATAAGTTTTGTAAAACCGGCCCCGTTTTTTTAATAAGTCAAGCAAATTATTGATAAGTTGGGAAAGCCTTAGAGTGAATTTCCCCAAAATTTAACACCGCTAGTGGTTTTTCCCTAAGCCCCTTAGTATTATTATAATTATTATTAACATACATATATAATTTAGGTTACAATTACAGTAATTAAAACAGTGTTGATGGAAAGATGTTTGATTGGACAGAGATAAGGGTGAAGGCAGGTAAAGGTGGGGATGGAGCCGTTAGCTTCCGGCATGAGAAGTATGTTCCCTTTGGGGGACCTGATGGTGGTGATGGTGGTGATGGCGGTAACGTGATTATAGAGGCGTCTTCCAGTATTACTAGTTTGCGTCTATTCAAGCATAAAAGGTTCTTCAGGGCCGGGGATGGCAGGAATGGTATGGGGAAAAAAAGACACGGCAAGAGGGGGAAAGATATGGTATTAACTGTTCCGGTGGGGACAGTGGTCTTGCCCAAGACGCAGATAGGTGGCGATACTCTAATTGCTGACCTGGCTGAGCCGGGTCAGCCGGTGGTAGTTGCCTGGGGTGGGAAGGGGGGTTTGGGTAACGTCCATTTTACTTCGGCGACGAACCAGGCACCGCAAATTGCTCAGAAGGGAGAGGCGAGAGAAGAATGCGTCCTGATATTTGAACTAAAACTTATTGCCGATATCGGTGTTATTGGCTATCCCAATGTCGGTAAGTCTACCTTACTGGCAACAGTATCCGCCGCCAAGCCTAAAATAGCTAGTTACCCTTTCACTACTCTTGAACCTGTCTTAGGGGTAGCTGAGGTCAGTGGGCAGAGCCTGGTTTTAGCTGAGATTCCCGGGTTAATAGATGGTGCCCACCTCGGTCGGGGGCTGGGTCACGATTTCCTGCGTCATGTTACCCGTACCAAGGTGCTTATTCACCTGATAGATGGTAGCTCGGCGTCCCCGGTAGAAGATATGGTGCGGGTAAATACGGAACTGGGTCTATTTGATTCGGCTCTAGCCAAGAAGCCGCAGCTCGTAACCGTGAATAAACTTGACTTACCCCAGGTCAAGGTCCGCTTAGATAAGATTAAGGATGACTTTAGGGCGGTTGGTATTTCATCCTTCTTCATTTCCGCGGTAACTGGGGAGGGGGTTTCGGAGCTTATGGCGGAGGCGGTGAAGATACTGGGTCAGGTTACTGTGGAGAGGGGAGGGGAGGAGGAGGTTTTAAAGAAGGTTTTTCATCCCCGGCCGCGGGTTGCCGGGGTTAGGGTGCATAAGGAAGGCGATATCTTTGTTGTGGTGGCGCCTAGGCTAGAGCGTATCGTGGCTCGAGTAGATATGTCCCATCCGGTAGTATATTCACAGGTTAGAAGAGAACTTGATAGACTGGGGGTTAGCCAGGCTTTGAGGAAGGCGGGGGCAAAGCCCGGTGACAAAGTCCGTTGTGGGAGTCTGGAGTGGGACTGGCTGTAGCTTGAAAGGTTTGGGAATCTAGAGGGGAACTGGCGTCAGTATAAAAGGGTTGGGAGTCAGTATGAAAATAGGTGTGCTGGGGGGTACTTTTGACCCCATCCATAACGGGCACCTGGCAGTTGCTGAGGCGGTAAGGGCGCGGCTAAGGTTGGATGAGATGCTTTTTGTGCTGGCGGGTCAGCCGCGGCTCAGGATGGATAGCCCCATCTCGGCGGCGACACATCGCATCCAGATGGTACGTTTGGCCACTGCCGGTAGGCCTTACTGCAGATTGTCTACTGTGGAAATAAAGCGGGCGGGTCCCTCTTATACGGTTGATACCATTGCTGAGCTAAGGGAGCAGCTTGATAGTGGGGATGAATTGTTTTTCATTCTGGGCTGGGATAATCTGGCTGAGCTGCCTAAGTGGCGGGAGCCGTCCCGCCTGGTTAAGATGTGTTCTTTAGTGGCAGTCCCCAGACCAGGCTATTCCCTTCCTGACCTGAAAGCTTTGGAGGCTCTTATCCCGGGGTTAGCGCAGAGCGTTATTTTGCTTGACTCACCGCATATGGATATCAGTGCTTCCGAAATCAAGCAGCGGGTCGCCCAAGGCTTATCCATTCGTCATCTTGTCCCCGAGCCGGTGGCCGAGTATATTGGCGAGCATGGATTATATGCCAGCACAGGCTAGGTTTGCTGGCCTTAGCGAGGAGGTTACATTATGGAGGCATATCCCACTCTAGAATTGGGGCTGGATACTGAGGGCAGCCGAAGGATCAGGGAAATTGCCCATGTGGTGGGGGCTTTCTTAACCGGTGAGTTTACCCTCACTTCCGGGAAGAAGAGTAATTATTACATTGATGGTAAAAGGATAACCCTATCTCCAGAAGGGGTCTACCAGGTGGGCAAGGTGATATTTGATGAGCTGGCTGAGACCGAGGTGGATGCGGTCGGTGGGGTGGCCACGGGGGCTTACCCCATGGTGGCTGCCGTTGCCGTAATTAGCCACCTGGAGGGTAAACCGATGCCAATCTTTATTGTCCGGGAGGTTACCAAGGAACACGGGACGATGAGGCGGATTGAGGGGCACCTAAAAGAGGGTTCTAAGGTAGCTATATTAGAGGATGTTCTTACCACGGGGGGCTCAGTCCAAAAAGCCATAGAGGCGGTGGAAGCGGCCAACTGCACGGTGGTAAAAGTTATCGCGCTCGTTGACCGAAATGAAGGCGGTAGTGATAGGCTGAGGAAAGAGGGATACGATTTTACGGCTATCCTTCAGGTAGCACACTAAAAGCCCGGCGTGGGGAGCATACTAAGCGTGTTAAACATCCAGGTTCTTGACGCTTTTGGCGTGGGCCTGGATAAAGGCTTTACGGGGTGGGACTTCACTGCCCATCAGGACGTGGAAGATATGATCTGTCCTGGCGGCATCTTCTAAGGTAACGACAAGGAGAGTGCGGCTGGTGGGGTTCATGGTGGTTTCCCACAGTTGCTCGGCGCTCATCTC
>DAOWJG010000105.1 GCA_030640485.1 Dehalococcoidales bacterium
ACGTGCCATGGCTTCAAAATTTAAGGATAATTTCTATCCCCGAATGATCAAAACCACCTGCACCGGAAGGATAGACCCCACCTTTGTTTTTGATGCCTTCGTTAAGGGTGCCGATGGTGTGATAATTATCGGCTGTTCTCCCGGGGACTGCCACTATGTCAGTGGTAACTATAAGGCAGGACGAAATGTAATGCTACTCAAGAAGACACTATCCCAACTCGGGATAGAGCCAGAGAGATTAAGAGCCGAGTGGCTGGCCACATCTGAGGGGCCAAAATTCCTGTCGTCATTAAACGAATTTGTGGATGAAGTAATCACGCTGGGTCCCCTGACACTAAATTAGGGAAGGTGAGGTCACCGTGAGTGAGCAAGTCATTCAGGACATAGTTGCCGTTAAACAAAATGTGGATTACTGCAGCAGTTGCTCAGTCTGTTCCACTCTTTGCCCCTATGAAGCGCTCAAGAAGGACGCGGAAACAGGCAAGATTACCCTGGATATAACCAAGTGCCAGGTATGCGGACTCTGTTATGCCAATTGCCCAGCCAAGGTCATCGATATCCTCTATTACGACCTCGATTCGTTAACCGCATACTTAGAGAAGGCAAAGCAAGAATATGCCTCCGATACCCTGGTTATAATGTGCCGCGGCAGTGCCCCCGATATTAAGGGGGTGGAAACGCTATTTGGAATATCAAAATTCATCCCGCTACTGGTCCCCTGCGTCGGCCGCATCCCCGACGAAATCTACCTGAAAGCTCTGCTTATAGGGATTAAGAAAATAAACGTTCTTGCCTGTGATGAGGATTACTGCCGCTTTGAGAGGGGTAGCTCGGTCACCGGGCGCAAGGTCATCGCTCTCAATCTCTTGCTGGACCAGCTTGGCTACGGGCCAGATATCATAACCCTGAAACGGCACAGCCTGAAGGTAAAGGTAGATGCCAACCTGTGCATTGCCTGCGGCAACTGTGTCTTTTACTGTCCCTACGATGCCGCCAAACTGGAGAGTCCGGGCGGGATTAACTTTGACCTAGCTGCCTGTCGCGGCTGCGGACTATGTGTGGCGATGTGTCCCGCGATAGCCCTGGAATTAGAGAACTGGGAGCGTGAACGTATTTCCCTACTGATTGCCAATTTGGCGGCAGAGATGAAGCCCCCCAAGATTCTGGTATTTCGCTGCCAGTGGGCCGTTTTCCCCCCACTTAACGGGAAACCACTACCAAACATTCGCTTCATAGACCTGCCGTGTGCCTCCAGGGTCGATAGATTTCACATCCTAGAGGCTTTCCAGCAGGATATTGATGGCGTGATGATAGCCGCCTGCTCCGAAGACGACTGTAAACAGGAGCGGACCAGCGCCAAGGCGCAACACTCAATAGCCGCCCTAGGTGAAAGGCTAGGCCAAATAGGCCTTCAGGAGCGGCTTCACTTTTGCACTGTATCCCCAAGATATCCTGAGGAGATGGATAGAGAATTAGAGCAGTTTAGCCAAAAAATAAAAGCTGCTGGGTAAAGGTGGGTAGCGCATGATAGTAACAACGCAGAAGCCTCTCGATGAGGTTTTAGATTTCATCTCTCCCTATGCCAAAATCCTGATTACCGGTTGCGATGGCTGCACCCAGCCACCACGAGGCTTAAGAGAGGCTAAGACCTTGAGCCAACTACTTGAACTTGCCGGAAAATTAAAAAATAAAGATTTCAACTTCAAGGTAACCACAGTAGCCAAACAATGTGATAACTACCTGGCGGCCTCTATACTCAGGCCCCAGATGGAGGATGTGGAGGCGGTGCTCTCTTTAGCCTGCGGAATAGGGGTACAAACCCTGGCTGAGGTCTTCCCCGATATTCCTATTTTCCCGGCCCAGAACACCCATTTTATGGGCGCTGAGGAGAGAGAGGCTGGTATTTTAGAAGAGAGATGTGCTGGCTGTGGCGATTGTCTCCTTGACACAACGGGCGGTATTTGTCCTGTTGCCCGGTGTAGTAAGGGACTGCTTAGTGGCGCTTGTGGCGGAAGCAAGGAAGGTAAGTGTGAGCTCAGCCCGGACCGGGACTGTGCCTGGTGCCTTATCTACGAGCAACTCAAGAAGCAGAATAAGCTACATCTGCTGAAAGAGTCCCGTCCGCCCCGGGATTACCAGCTAAGTGGTTGGAGGGTCACCACATGATAAATTTAAGGGGATGGGGGAATGGTGCTGGTAAGAGCAAAAAAATTAGCCGAGATAAAGGTGTGTGGGGTGGTGCAGGGGGTTGGCTTTCGCCCCTTCGTTTACCGGCTGGCGCATGAGCACAACCTGAAAGGTTGGGTGCGCAATACCTCAGGAAGTGTAGAAATTGAGGTGGAGGGAGATGAGGTAGCCCTCAAAGGTTTCCTAGCTGACCTTAAGGCCAAAAGTCCTCCCATGGCGCATATTGAAAAGGCTGAGGCCACTTTCCATTCCCCAGCTGGTTATACCAGCTTCGTAATCCGGGAAAGTCAGAGCCAGCGTGGGGAATATCAGCTAGTCTCCCCCGATATTGCTACCTGCGAAGCTTGCATAAGGGAAATCTTTTGCCCTACCGACCGTCGCTACCGCTACCCCTTTACCAACTGCACTAATTGCGGTCCCCGGTTCACTATCATTGAGGACATCCCTTACGACCGCCCCAAGACGACGATGCGTAAGTTTCAGATGTGCCCGGAGTGCCAACGGGAATATGATGACCCCCTGGACCGACGCTTCCATGCCCAACCCAATGCCTGCCCTAAATGTGGTCCCAGCCTGGAGATAGTTGACCGTAATGGCAAGCCGATTGAAAGTGGTGATGCCATTA
>DAOWJG010000188.1 GCA_030640485.1 Dehalococcoidales bacterium
ATCGGGGTAGGCGATATTGACGTTAGCGCCGCCACTGACTTAGGCATCCTGGTCACCAACACCCCACTGGAGTTACACTACCTATCGGTAGCTGAGTTCACGGTTGGTGCGATTCTAGGGCTGGCAAATAACCTTAAGCTTGCCGATTACAACGCTCGCCGGGGGTTGTGGCGCAGCGTCTCTAATACCCTTCTCCGCAACAAAACGGTGGGCATCGTGGGATTAGGTAGAATTGGCTCCCGAGTCGCTGAGCTTCTTGCGCCCTTTGAACTTAAGCTCCTCGCCTATGACCCTTATGTGTCCCCGGAAAAGGCCAAGGCACAGAACGTGCAACTTACCGATCTGGAGACCCTGCTCAAGGAATCAGACTTTATCACTCTCCACGCCGTGGAGACCCCGGAGACAATAGGGCTTATTAACGAAGCCCGGCTCAAAATGATGAAGCCTACCGCCTATCTGGTAAACACGGCTCGGGGGAGCCTAATTGATGAAGGAGCCCTAGCTAAGGCGCTAAAGGAAAACCTGATTTCTGGTGCCGCTCTGGACGTCTTTAGAGGAGAGATTCCCCAGCCGGATAACCCCCTGCTCAGTGAAGACATCTACTATAAGACAATATTCTCTCCTCACGCCGCGTCGCTGAACCCGGAGGTCATGTGGCAGCTACCGTTGCTGCAGCTTGAGAACTGCCTCGCTGCCCTGCGGGGTGAGGTACCTAAGCATGTGGTAAACCCGCAGGCGATACCAAGGTGGCAAAGCCGTCAGTGAGGGGATAGATAAAGTAATTCCAGATGCAAAAGACGAGCCTAGCAACACCTTTTTACTAGGCCCTCGATTGAGTCAGGAAAAATTTGATATAAAATTTCGGTATTAAGGAGGTAAATCAAATGACGAAGGTAAAGGTTGGTGTTGTCGGCTATGGATGTATCGGGCAGCGACTCGCTGACGGCGTGGCCCTGCAAGAAGATATGGAGCTAGTCGGGGTGGTTGATGCGGCACCTACCCTAGTAGTAAGAGCTCTAAAAGAAAGAGGCATGCCCTATAAACTCTTCTGTGCTATTCCCGACAAAATAGCCGAGATAGAAGGCGCCGGGATCCCGGTTTCCGGGACGATGGATGACCTCCTCAAGGAAATTGATGTCGTCTTGGATGCCACACCAGCGGGAATCGGGGCGAAGAACAAGGAAGCCTACATCAGGCACGGTAACAAGGCTATCTTTCAGGCGGGAGAAAAGAATGAAGTCGCCGATGTCTTCTTCCACGGCTATGCCAACTACGAAAAGGGTATCGGGCAGAGATTCCTCAAACTCACTTCCTGCAACACTACCGGCTTTGTAAGAGCCGTGGACTGTCTGGACAGGGTCGCCGGGGTGGAAAAGGTATCCGTCACCATTATCCGTCGTGTCGCTGACCCCGGGGATACCAACCGCGGCCTGGTCGACCTGTTGAAGGTAGACCCTATCCCCAGCCATCAGGCAGTGGACCTGATGCTAATGATGCCCCATGTGAAAGCCACCGGGATTCTGGTGCATACCCCGGTGACACACGGGCACATTATCACCCTGGTGATTACTCCGAAAAGAGAAATGTCCCGGGAAGAGGTGCTTGAGGCATTTAACGCTCACCCGCGTATCCGCGTGGTCAGAATTGCCGACGGCTTTAACTCAAATACCTCCCTCTTCCAGTATGCCCGCTTCCTCCTTAAACCTCGAGGGGACCTGTACGAGATTGCCATCTTTGAGGAGGCGGTTGGCTTCAACGAGAAGGATATCGTCTTTGCCCTTAACATTCCCCAGGAATCAGTAACCATCCCGGAGACTATTGATGGGGTGAGAGCCTGCATGGAGATGCAGCTCGACCGATTAGAGGCGGTAGCCCTCACCAACAAGTATCTGGGGCTAGGGTGAGGTAAGCCAATGACCAAGCGGGACTACCTGACGCTGGACGATTTTGACTACCGGGGGAAGACGGTACTGCTGAGGGTAGATATTAATTCACCCATTGACCCCAAGACCAGGAAGATTGCCAACGAGAATAGAATCGTTCAGAGTCTGCCCACTATTCGGGAACTGGTACACAAGAGGGCCAAGTTAGTAATCATTGCCCATCAGGGAGACACGCTGGACTATCAGAACCTCATTTCTCTACAGGAGCACACCGAAAAACTCTCCCAAAAGCTGGGGCAGAAAGTCCAGTTTATTGACGATGTGGCCGGCCCGGCGGCCCGGGAGAAGATTAAGAGCCTCAAGGAGGGAGAAATCCTGCTTCTGGATAACCTCCGCTACCTGACAGAGGAAGTATCCACCTTTGAGGAGGCGGTAAAGCTGACCCCCGAGGAGATGGTTCACACCTACCTGGTGAGAAATCTTGCCCCGCTGTTTGACTGTTATGTCAACGACGCCTTCGCCGCCGCCCACCGCAACTCTCCAAGCATGGTGGCCTTCCAGGAGCTACTACCTTCTGCCGCGGGGATACTCTACGATAAGGAGGTAACGGCCCTCACCACGGTGCTGAAGAATCCCAAGCGCCCCTGTGTCTTCCTGCTCGGCGGGGCCAAGATATCCGATGCCTTCAGCATGATGGAAAAGGTGCTGGCCAAGGGTTCTGCCGACTCTGTCCTCACCGTTGGCGTTACCGGGCAGGTTATGCATCTGGCTCAGGGTAAGAGATTGGGCTCACCCTCAGAGAAGTTTATCACCGACCGCGGGCTAGATAAGTTTGTGACGCTAGCTAAAGAGTGCCTGAAGGATTATCCTGATAAATTACATATCCCCCTGGACTTTGGCATCGACGATAGCGGCCGGCGGCGCGAAATCACCGCTGAGGAGCTACCAATTGAAAGCCTGATTATTGATATCGGGCCTAAAACAGTCGCGGTATATGGAAAAATACTGAGGGGAGCCGGAACGATATTTGTTAATGGTCCGGCCGGAATCTATGAACAGGAAATCGGAGCCTATGGCACCAGGGAATTGTGGCAAATAGTTGGTGACGCCGAGGGCTATTCAGTCATTGGCGGTGGCGACACCGTCGCCTCAGCGGCCCACCTGGGAGACCCCTCCAAGATAAACCACGTCTGCACCGGCGGTGGAGCCCTCATCCGGTTTTTGTCCGGGGTAAAACTACCCCTGGTTGAAGCTATGAAAAGGGGTGTCTAGGGTAGTTAGCCAGTTAAATTGAAGGGAGCAAAGTAAGTTGAAGGGTTTTCATAATAGAGTACTCCACATCGACCTCAGCCGGAGGTCTTTTAGAGAGGAATCCATTGATGATGCTATCTATCAGGAACTCCTGGGCGGAAAGGGGCTGGGTACCCATCTCTTACTGAAAAATACTAGAGCCGGGGTTAAACCTCTGTCAGCCGATAACGTAATTATTTTTGCCACCGGACCGGTAACGGATACCAGAATCCATGGCTCGTGCCGCTACGGAGTATTTACCAAATCGCCCCTGACCGGGATATACTGCGAGTCTTATTCCGGGGGCAGGGTGGCGGAACCGCTAAGCCGGACTGGCTATGATGCCACCATAATCAAAGGGTCTTCCCAAGAGCCGGTTTACCTTGAGATTTCCCACCAGAAGGTAATATTTCATGATGCCTCACATCTCTGGGGCAAAGATACCTATGAGACCGAAGACGCTATCCGAGAGGAGGTGGGGAGGCGAGATGCCGGTATCAGTGTTATCGGGCCGGCCGGGGAGAACCTGGTCAAGTTCGCCCTGATTGAGAACGACCGCTGGCGGTCGGCGGGTAGAGCCGGGGCAGGAGCGGTGCTGGGGGCAAAGAAGGTCAAGGGATTAGCCTTTTACGGAGATGTAAGGAGACAGATAGCCCACACCGAGATGCTAAGTGAACTGTGGGAAGAAATGAGAGAGGCCTGTAAAGTAGACCCCGGCGCTCAGAGGTTTTACTCCGAGGGAACAATTCAGATGGTACCGGTGATAAACAAAGCCGGTGGCTTCCCGACAAAGTACTGGACAGCGGGAACCTTTGATAGGTGGCAAAACCTGACTATGCAAAAAGCGCGTGAGCAGTGCGATGTCAAGGCCAGGGCATGCCCCAAGTGCTGCATAGCGTGCGCCAATTTACTGGAGGTCACCACCGGGCGACATCAGGGACTGAGAATCGAGGGGCCCGAATATGAGACCATTGCAGTTTTTGGCGGGCTATGCCTGATTGATGATATTAGAGAGGTTGCCTATCTTAATGACATCTGTGACCGGTTAGGTTTGGACACGATAACCGCCGGCAATATTGCCGCCTTCACCATAGAGGCTACTCACCGAAAACCAATTGGCGAGAAGATTGAATATGGTGACGTTGACAGTATCGCCGAACTATTACACAAAATTACCCGAAGAGAGGGGATCGGAGCTATTTTGGCTGAAGGGGTAAGAGCCGCTGCCAAAGAGTGGGGACTAGAAGACCTGGCTGTGCACGTCAAAGGGCTAGAACCTCCCGGTTATGAACCCAGGGTTTTTAAAGGGATGGGGCTAACCTATGCCACCGGAGATAGAGGAGCCGACCACCTAAGAGCCACCTTCTATAAGGCAGAGCTCTCCGGGATGATAGACCCAGACCAAATTGAGGGCAAAGCGGAGATGCTTATCGACTTTGAAGACAGACACACCCTCTTCGACGCCCTGATTCTCTGCCGCTTTTTCCGGGACATGTACCCCTGGGAGAAACTATCGGCAGTTATCGAGGCAACTACAGGAATGAAGCTGGGTAAGAAACAGCTACAGAAAATGGCGCTAGGTATCACCAACCAAGCCCGGGAATTCAACCTGCGTGAGGGCATGACAGCCGCCGATGACACCCTACCTAAAAGGTTTTTTGAAGAAAAACTTGAGGGCAGCGGCAAGGTGCTCCCGAAATCTGAATTTGATAAGATGCTGTCTGATTATTACAAGCTTAAAGGCTGGGATTAGACACCATCTCTAGATGAAAAGTGACTTGGCTATCTGGTATGCCGCACGTGCAATAACTGTTCATGTTCGTCTGGAGAGAGTTGTTGAGGTAAGTAACTCTGTTACATCTCGAGGGCCTATCCAGGAATAAGGAGGTAGACATATCTATGGACATCAGGCTTGACAACAAGGTAGCCATCGTCACCGGAGCCGCCAGTGGCATTGGCCTCGGCTGTGCCGAACTACTGGCGGCCAGCGGTGCCAAAGTGGCTTTAGTCGATTTCAACTCGGAGACTCTGCCCAAGGCAACCAAAAAGGTGCAAGACAAGGGTGTCGCTAAGGATTACCTGCAAGATGTAACCGAGATACCGGCCCTTGCCCCACTAGTCAGCCGCATAAGGCAGGAGCTAGGTGAGGTGGATATCCTGGTCTGCAGTGCTGGCATTAACATCCCCCAGCTGGCTCACGAGGTCACTGAGGAAAACTGGGATGCTGTCCATGACGTAAATGCCAAGGGGCTGTTTTTTTGCAATCAGGTAGTTGCCATCCAGTCAATGATACCCCGTAAGACGGGCTCTATTATTAATATCGCCTCCCAGATGGGCCTCGTGGGCGGCTGGAAACGTGCCAACTATTGCGCCAGCAAGGGAGCCGTGGTGCAACTAACCCGGGCTGAAGCCGTTGACTGGGCGCCATATAATATCCGCATTAACGCCGTAGCCCCCACCTTCATTCTAACCCCCCTGAGTGAGGGCATGTTAACCGACCCGGTATTCAAACGCTACATAATGGATAACATTCTTTTCCACCGTTTAGGCGCAGTGGATGATGTCGCCACGGCAGTTTGCTTCCTGGCTAGTGATGAGGCCAGCATGATTACCGGGACGATACTGCCGATAGATGGTGGCTGGACGGCCAAATAATCTAACCACGGGCATTGTTTGGCTGATAACACACTTTTTACAGGTAGCACCTACAAAAACGAAGAAATACCCTCGGCAGGGAAATACACCTGGAACAAGCCACTGCTGAGTGGGCAGGTAACTCTTGGTTACACTTCGAAGACTTATTTAAGGAGTAAAAAGATACCCATAGTTTATGAACATAAGATTTGACAACAAGGTAGCCATCGTAACCGGGGCTGCCAGCGGTATCGGTCTCGGCTGTGCTGAGTTGCTGGCGGCCAGTGGTGCTAAAGTAGCCCTGGTGGACTTTAATTCGGAGACTCTACCCAAGGCAACCAAAAAGGTGCAGGAAAAGGGCACTGCCAAATGCTACCAGCTAGACATAACCGATATACCTCAAATCGCACCCACCGTGAGCCGCATAAGGCAGGAGTTGGGCGAGATAGACATCCTTGTCGGCAGTGCCGGAATTAACATTCGCCAGCCTGCTCACGAGGTCACCGAAGCCGCCTGGGATACCATCATGTCCGTGAATACCAAAGGACTATTTTTTTGTAATCAGGCAGTAGCCACTCAATCAATGATACCACTGAGGCGCGGCGCTATTGTTAATATCGCTTCAATACTGGGTATTGTCGGTGGACCAAGTCGTATTGTCTACTGTGCCAGCAAGGGAGCCGTGGTGCAGCTAACCCGCGCTGAAGCCGTTGACTGGGCGCCATATAATATCCGCATTAACGCCGTAGCCCCCACCTTTGTTCTCACTAACTTGACAAGGGAATTATTGAAGGACCCAGAAGCCGAAAAATACGTATTAAGTAATACCCCTTTTCGCCGCCTTGCCACTCTCGATGATGTCGCCACGGCGGTTTGCTTCCTGGCTAGTGATGAGGCCAGCATGATTACCGGGACGATACTGCCGATAGATGGCGGCTGGACAGCTAAATAATTTAAAAATAGGTATTACCTGCGGAGAGGTTTATGCTAGCCAAGGTAATAAGCTGCGCTACAGTCGGGCTGGAGGGGGTAGTTGTTGAGGTTGAGGTGGATATCTCGCCGGGTCTGCCCTCATTTACTATTGTGGGGCTGCCTGACGCCGCTGTCCAGGAAGCCAGGGAACGAGTCCGCGCCGCTATCCGGAACTCCGGCTGCAACTTCCCCATGAGGCGGATCGTGGCTAATCCCGCCCCGGCTGACCTCAAGAAAGCTGGGCCAGCTTATGACCTGCCCATTGCGGCTGGTATCCTCCTCAGCTCAGAACAGGTTCAGGCCGATGTCTCGCAAACCATTATCCTTGGTGAGCTATCACTGGACGGCAGTTTGCGTCACACCAACGGTGTTTTGCCCATGGTCGCCCTGGCCCACGAGAAAGGATTCTCCACTACTATGGTGCCCGAGGCGGATGCTAAAGAAGCATCCCTGATAGAAGGCATTAAAGTCATTCCAGTTACCTCACTATCACAGCTGGTCAGCTACCTGCGGGGAGAAACACCGATACCAGAATATCAACCTGATAAGACCGAGGAATACAACCCACCAGCC
>DAOWJG010000037.1 GCA_030640485.1 Dehalococcoidales bacterium
AAGAAGCGAGTCCTTGGTCTGACCCTGACTTACAGTCCTCAGCGGGGGGAATATGAACACCGATTATTGCTGGGGGCAGTATAAACTACAAAGGAGGCGTAACCGGAGATGAGGATGAAGAAGGGAGTGCTAAAAAGTTTTGACTCTGGTGCCTATAAGGCTACTGTCCAGCTTGCTGGCAGCTACAAGGTCTATCTGGAAGACGTTACTGTCGCCCGCAACCTGCCCACGGCCGAGATGGTGGCGGGCAGAAAGGTAGCTGTTATCCTCTTTGACGAACATAACCCCAAAGAGGCGGTGGTGGTGGCGGTTTATGTATAGGCTATGGTAGCTATAGTAAATAAACAGCCTCATTTCCTTGACGCCTGAAGCCACAGGTTATACAATAATATTTGGCTAAAATGCTAAAGTTTGAAGTCCCCTGAATTCTGAATATTGGAGTTCAGGGGTCTTGAGTGTAGAATGACCAAAAAATATTATGATGTCATTATTGTCGGCGGTGGGCCGGCAGGTATCTTTGCCGCTTTAGAACTGTGCCAGGCAGATGACCTTAACATCCTGCTGGTGGAGAAGGGCAAAGACATTGATGGTAGACAATGCCCGGTTTGGGACCGGGATAAGCCCTGCATTCTTTGCTCCCCGTGCCACCTGGTTAGTGGTTTGGGTGGGGCGGGTGCTTTTAGCGATGGTAAGTTGACTCTATCTTCAGAGGTTGGAGGTCGACTCAGGGACTATCTTGGGGAGAGCGACTGTAAGGCACTCATTAAACATGTTGATGATTTATATCTTAAGTTTGGTGTTTCCGATGAGCTATATGGGGTGGGGGATAAGGTTGATGAATTGCAGCATCGAGCTGAGCTGGCAGGGTTGCGGTTAATACCAATGCCGGTTCGGCACCTGGGTACTGAACATTGCCGTTTGGTGCTAAAGGCGATACAGGATTACCTCGCCCAGCACATAGAATTCAGGCTTGAGGTGATGGCTGCCTCGGTTTTGGTGGATAATGGAGAGGTTAAAGGAATTAAAACTGAGGCTGGGGACGAGCTTGCCTGTCGTTACTTGATTCTGGCTCCAGGCAGAGAAGGGGCGGATTGGTTATCTCTGGAAGCCAAACGACTTAATCTAACCATGCACAATAATCCGGTTGACATCGGTGTTAGGGTAGAAGTACCACTGACAGTAATGGAGGAGCTGACTAATGTGCTCTATGAAGCTAAGCTGGAACTCAGGTCAAAGAGTTTTGGCGACCGGGTCAGAACCTTCTGTATGTGCCCCGGTGGTGAGGTTATTATGGAATCTACCGGGGGTGGTGACCCAGTAATTACGGTTAACGGGCATAGCTATGCCGACCGTAAGAGTGGCAATACTAATTTTGCCCTGTTGGTGAGCACCACCTTTACTGAGCCGTTTCGGGAGCCGATTGCCTATGGTAAGTATATTGCTAGATTGGCTAATATCCTTAGTGGTGGGGTGCTATTGCAGCGCTTGGGCGACTTGATGGAGGGTCATCGTTCTACTCCGTCCCGCATTGAACGAGGCTTGGTTCGACCCACGTTAAAAAGTGCTACCCCTGGTGACCTCAGCTTTGCCCTTCCCTATCGTCACCTTACCGACATAATAGAGATGCTTCAGGCAATGGATAAGCTGGCTCCAGGGGTGGCTTCACACCATACCCTGCTTTATGGGGTTGAGGTCAAGTTCTATTCCTGTCGGATTCAACTTAACCCCAGCCTGGAGACCGAGGTGAGCAACCTGTTTGCTGCTGGTGACGGCGCCGGGGTTAGCCGTGGTTTAATCCAGGCTTCAGCCTCGGGTGTGGTGGCGGCTCGTGAGATATTACGGAGGGCCGGGTATTAGGGTTCTTTTTTGGTGTGGGCAAGATTTGGGAAGGCGTAATCTGGCTACCACTTCTTGACATGGTAGCTCAGGCTGACTAAAATAGGGTGACACTGGGAAAGTTAATTTTAGACTAAGAAGGAGATGATGCTATGTGGCCGAGGTAACGGTCGGTAACAACGAGAGCTTTGAGAGCTTGCTCAAACGGTTCAACCGGAAGGTGCAACAGGATAGAATCTTGGCGGAGAGGCGCCGCCGAGAGTTCTATGAGAAGCCAAGTATTAAGCGTAAGCGGAAGGAAGCCGCTTCGAGACGAAAAAGCGCTAGAACAGCCAGGAAATACTAATTTAGAAGTGTTGTGGTTAAAATGGAAGCAGGATTTAGCTCCAAAAATCAGGGGTCTAATATATCTCCACTAAAGCAAAAGCTAGCCGATGACCTTAAACGGGCGTTGAGAGGTGAGAGTAGGTTAAGGCGTTCTGTTATCCGGCTGGTGATGGCAGCCATTCAAAATGCTGAAATCGCTCGTCAGGCTACCCTGGATGACGCTGATATTCTGGGCATTATTACCAAGGAGGCTAGGCAGCGCCGTGAGAGTATTGAAGCCTTTAAGCAGGGAAACCGCCCGGACCTGGTGACTCAAGAAGAGACAGAGCTGGCTATCCTGAACGAATATTTACCGCAGCAGATAAGTCGGGAAGAAATTATAGAGGCCGCCCGCCGGGTTATTGAGGAGGTAGGGGCACAGGGGCCTAGCGACAAGGGTAAGGTTATGCCCAAGCTCATCGCCCAGCTTAAAGGGAAAGCCGATGGGCGAGAGATAAATGCGGTGGTAACCGAACTGCTGGCTTCGTAGGGAGGTGCTTAAATAGTTACGGCTGAGGACGAGAGAGTGAGGTTAACAAAAATCCTAAAAGAGAAGAGGCATAGCCCCTTCTCTTTGTTTATTATTCAGTTAGTATGAGGCTATAATTCAATGCATAGAGTCGAGGTTCGTTTAAAACCCCATCTTCCCGATGCCCGAGGGCTTGGTCTGGCCAGGGACATCCACGACCTGGGGATAACCACCGTCTCTGATGTCCGTGTGGTGGATATATACTGGCTGGATGCCGATTTGCCATCGGATAAGCTGGAACTGATTTGTCACCGCCTGCTGGCTGACCCCGTGACTCAAGACTACCAGTTTTTTACCCCCTCAACCGATATTAAGGGAAGTTTGAAGGGGCTTAGCCCCTTCAAACACAATCTTTCCCCCTCTCCTTATCAAGGAGAGGGGGATACAGGGGGTGAGGTTGAT
>DAOWJG010000067.1 GCA_030640485.1 Dehalococcoidales bacterium
ACCGAACGAAGCGTCCAGAGAATACTGGGAAAATACACCCGAGTCGCCGGCATTAGCAAAAGGGTTCATCCCCATACGCTGCGTCATACCTTCGCTACTCATCTCCTTGACGGTGGGGCTGATTTAAGGGTAGTCCAGGAGCTACTGGGACATGCTAGTCTCTCCTCCACCCAGATTTATACCCATGTCACCAAGAGCCAGGCGAGAAAGGTATATCTCTCAGCTCACCGCCTGGCACAGGAGAGGGATAATGGGGCTTGAGGATAGACTAAAAAGGCTGCGTCAAAGGTTTGCCGAGAGGGAGATTGACGGCCTCTTTGTCTCACGACCAGAGAACCGGCGTTACCTCTCCGGCTTTGATGGCTCAGCCGGCTACCTGTTAATCACATCCCAGGATACAATTTTGGCTACCGACTTTCGCTACCTAGAACAGGCCAAGAGACAGGCTCCTAGCTACGATATTTTCCCGATAAATGGTGATATCGGAGACTGGTTCCCCAAGCTGGTTGCCGGGTTACACTTAAGGCAGCTGGGGTTTGAAGCCGGGCACATCACCTTTTCCCTTTATCGGAAGCTATCTGATATATTGAATAGGGCAGAGCTACCCCTTAAACTTATTCCGATAGAGGGTCTGGTAGCAAGCTTGCGGGCGATAAAAGAACCTGAGGAGATTGAGCTTATAACCCAAGCGGTAGCCATAAGTGATGCCGCCTTTGAATACGCTGAGAATACGATTCAGGCTGGTATGAGCGAGCCGGAATTAGCCTT
Source organism: Dehalococcoidales bacterium (assembly GCA_030640485.1). Taxonomy (GTDB): domain Bacteria; phylum Chloroflexota; class Dehalococcoidia; order Dehalococcoidales; family UBA5760; genus UBA5760. Next base: position 769 of record DAOWJG010000067.1, read on the forward strand.
TGAGATAGAAAAATTCATGCGGGAGGGGGGTAGTGAGGCGCTTCCCTTTGATATAATTGTGGCTTCGGGTCCCAATTCAGCCCTGCCTCATGCTAAACCATCGTCACGCACTATCAGCTCCGGGGAGCCAATAGTAATTGACATCGGCGCTAGAGTTTCCGGTTACTCTAGTGACCTCAGCCGCACCATCTACCTCGGTAATCCCGACGAGACCTTCAATAAAGTATATGACAGCGTCCTCGGTGCCCAGCTAGCCGCCATAGCTATGATTAAGGAAGGAATGACCGGTGAGGAAGCCGATAAAATGGCGAGAATAGTCATTGAAGAGGCTGGCTATGGTGGGGCCTTCGGGCACGCCCTGGGGCACGGCATAGGGCTAGCCTCACATGAGCTACCGCGCCTCGGACCGAATTCAACCGAGCCGCTTACTAACGGCATGGTTTTTACCATTGAACCTGGTATCTATCTCACCGGCTGGGGAGGAGTCAGGATTGAGGATACAGTGGTGATGGAAGATGGTAAAATAAGGGTAATATCAAAATCTAGGAAGGCAGGAAGATGACATGATAAATGCCGGCGAATTAAGGAAGGGAATTACTATTGAGCTGGATGGCAAATTATACCAAGTTATTGACTACCAGCATATCAAGATGAAGCGAACTGCCCTGGCTCGCCTCAAGCTTCGTGATATTACAAATGGCCACACTATTGAGCAGACCTTTCAGAACACGGAGAAGCTCATTCGTGCCCGACTTGACTATCACAATATGCAATACCTCTATAACGACGGCGACTTATACTACTTTATGGATGAGGAGAATTTTGAGCAGACCTCCCTTGATAGGGGGCAACTAGGTGACACTATTAACTATTTGAAGGAAGGCATGTCCCTGCAAATATCAAGCTATAAGGATAAGCTGGTTGGTGTGGAACTGCCGATTACGGTTGAACTTAAGGTCACTGAAACTGGTCCTAGTTTTAAGGGGGATACCGCTACCGCCGGCACTAAGCCAGCCACACTGGAAACTGGCATTACCATTCAGGTTCCGATGTTTGTCAGTAAAGGGAATATTATCAAGGTTGATACCCGCACTGGTAGTTACCTGGAGCGGGTTAGCTAAATAGGAGTTTTCTCCATATCTTAGCCCATCGTAGCCTGACTGCTCCCTCTAACCCTTATATAAGGCTAAAACCACCCATTGTTATGTAACTCTAGTCTGCATCCCGTAATGGCTAACCATCATCCCTCCCCTAAAGCTGGCTTAAGGACAGAAGCTAAACAAACCCTGGGTTTAAGCAAATTGCTAAACCGCACTGAGGGGGAGTATAATTTAGCCCGGGATGAAAGTGAGTTAAACTGAATTGCTGAAAGCCGACCTTCATATCCACACTAAATATTCATTAGACTGCAATACACCCTTAGCGGAAATCATAAATCGCTGCCAGGAGACGGGCATAAACTGCATTGCCATAACTGACCACGGCACTATTGAGGGGGCACTAGAAATGCAGAGTATAGCCCCCTTCCCGGTAATTATCGCTGAGGAAATACTGACTCCCCGCGGTGAGATTATGGGTATGTTCCTCAAAGAAGGTATACCTAACGGTTTATCTGTTGAGCAGACGATATCTAGAATCCGGGCTCAGGATGGCCTGGTAAATATCCCGCACCCCTTCGATAGATTTCGGCCTTCTGCCTTGGATAATGAGATACTGGAAGAGCTAGTGGCACAAGAACAGATAGATGCCATAGAAGTATTTAACTCCAGAACCCCTCTCTATCGGTCATCAACCAAAGCTAAAGCCTTTGCTAAAAAGTATGGTATCCCGGGCAGCTCCGGTAGCGATGCCCACACTCCCTATGAGATAGGTAATGCCTATGTAGAGATGCCCGAATTTAGTGGCCGGGATGACTTCCTCCAAGCTCTAGCCAGAGGGAAAGTTGTCGGGTATCGGACAAACCCCTTAGTTCATATTAACAGCATCTGGGCCAGGCTAAGAAGCAATCTTGGTATAGAACGGTGAGATTTGTATCAACTGGGTTGGTTTTCCACAGGTAGAGACAAAGCAGCCAGAGACCTCCTACAAGCCGTAACGAGTAGTATCAACCTCGGTGAGATTGAGGCTGAGATAACCTTTGTTTTCAGTAACCGTGAACCCCGTGAGTCGGAGGAGAGCGACCTATTTTTGGAACTGGTTAAGGGTTATCATATCCCTCTTATCTGCTTTTCCTATCAAAAATTCAAAGCCGAGAAAGGTTATGTAAATACTAAACAGGAGGATACCTTGCCCCTATGGCGGCTGGAATATGACCAGGAAGTAATGAACCGACTAACGCGTTTTAACCCCGACCTATGTGTCCTGGCCGGTTATATGCTTATCACCGGTAAGGAGATGTGCCAACGGTACCACATGATTAACCTTCACCCGGCGGCTCCGGGCGGGCCAACTGGAACCTGGCAGGAGGTAATCTGGCAACTGATTGAAGGCAGGGCTCAGGAAACCGGGGTAATGATGCACCTAGTCACCCCAGAATTGGACAAGGGACCACCGGTAACCTACTGCACTTTCCCAATCCG
>DAOWJG010000008.1 GCA_030640485.1 Dehalococcoidales bacterium
CTTCAGTTTCTTCCCGGCCTCCATAACCCGGCGGGTTATATTCCCGTCCCCGGTGGATATCATAATGGCATCCATGCCATTAACCTTCTCCACCAGTTCCTCCTCGGTATAGTGCCAGGTATCCGTAAATAGACGCCCCAAGGTTAGCGCACACCCGGCTGCCTCAAGAGCCTGAACAATATCTTCCCGGTCGGGGTCTCGGCCCGTTAGCCATACCTTCCAGTTCTTTTTTACCATTGCTTACTCCTACCAGGCATTTTCCCAGATGCCTCTGACATCGTCCAGGGTGAGTTCCTTCGGGTTATTAGCTAAGAGTCGAGTGACATTCATGGTAGCGGTAGCTAATCCCTCCAGAGCTTCCTTGGGGACGCCTAGCTCTCGTAGGTGGGTGGGGATACCAATATCTGCGGCCAGGGCCTTAGCGGCCGCTAATCCCTTTTCTGCCGCCTCTTGGTTAGAGAGACCCTCTGTTTTCACCCCGAGCATCTTAGCCACCGTGGCATATCTAGGGAGGTTAGAGGACAGGTTACACTCGGTAACATATGGTAACAGGACCGCATTAGCTACGCCATGGGGCACATGGAATTGTGAGCCAAGTGGGAAAGCGAGGGCATGAACGGCAGCGCATCCAGAGTTCATGAAGGCCATCCCGGCCAGGAGCGCTCCCTCGGACATCCGGTTACGGGCCTCCTTATCTGAGCCATTTTTGACCGCCTTCCTGAGGCTACCCACAATGAGCGGCATCGCCTTAAGAGCTACAACATCACTAAAGGTGTTGGCCTTATTGCCGGTGTAGCCCTCAATGGCGTGGATGAGGGCATCCATTCCAGAGGCCGCGGTAACCTTTGCCGGGCAGCCGTAGGTCAGGGTGGGGTCCACGAAAGCCACGCGGGCGAGGAGGTAGTTACTTACTATTCCCTGTTTGAGACCCCGCTCCCGGTCATCAAAAACCGCGATATTGGTAACCTCGCTCCCGGTTCCGGCGGTGGTCGGGCAGGCGAAAACAGGGACGCAGGGTCCCGGAATCTTCTCAACACCGCCGTAGTCCTGACCAATGCCGCCATGAGCAAAAAGGAGTGAGAGTCCTTTGGCGGTATCTATACTTGAGCCGCCACCAATTCCCACGACCAGGTCGTAGTTATTCTTACGAATCTCCTCGGCGGTGGCATTTAGCTTTGAGTATGAAGGTTCTGGCTCGGCTTCGGAGAAAACATCAACTGAAAGCTTAGCCTTAGATAGAATTTCCTTCACCGGGTCGATGACCCCCGTCTTGTAGACCCCGGGGTCAGTAACAATGAGAGCCCGCTTAGCTCCTATCTTGGTAGCCTCTTCCCCCATTGTTTCGGTGCAGCCGGCACCAAAACAAATCTTCCCCGGTACCCTAATCTCATAAATACTCAAAGTTATGCACCTCCCTTTCTGATTTTGTAAACCAGCCTTACTCATTGATATATTCGCTACTATGTTAACGCAGAGCCCTCTGGATGTCAACGGCGTGGGCTTCTTGTTGTCTTGTTTTTACGTCTGGTGCTACAATAAGGTTGTCACACACGGAGGGAGATATGCCACTAGATTCTATAGTTGTCAGAGGGGCTCGGGAACATAACCTCAAGAATATAGACGTCGTTATTCCGCGCGATAAGCTGGTGGTTATTACCGGTGTCTCGGGTTCGGGTAAGAGTTCACTGGCCTTTGATACCATTTATGCCGAGGGTCAGCGCCGCTATGTAGAGTCGCTATCGGCCTATGCCCGCCAGTTTCTGGGCCGGATGGAAAAGCCCGATGTCGATTATATTGAAGGCTTGAGTCCGGCCATTTCTATTGACCAGAAGGGTCCGAGTCGGAATCCGCGGTCGACAATGGGGACAGTAACCGAGATTTATGATTACCTGCGGCTGCTTTTTGCCCGGGTGGGACATCCCCATTGCCCTAGGTGTGGGCGAGAGATTGCCATGCAGACGGTGCAGCAGATTGTTGATGCCGTTCAGGCTCTCCCGGCCGGCAGTCGTATCATGATTCTGGCTCCCTTGGTTAAAGACCGTAAGGGTGAGTACCAAGTGGTGTTTGATGATTTGCGTAAGGCCGGTTACGCCAGGGTTCGAGTTGATGGACACATCTATGACCTGTCTAGCGAGTTCCAGCTGGATAAGAATAAGAAGCACTCTATTGAGGCGGTCGTCGACCGATTAGTAGTTGGGCAGAGCGGCAGTGAGAGCCGCATTGCTGATTCTGTGGAAACGGCACTTAAGCTTGGCGCCGGGGTGGTTCTGGTGTCAATTGTTGATGGTGAGGAGTTACTCTTCTCAGAGCACTTTGCCTGCGTGCATTGTGGCATTAGTCTGGGTGAGATTGCCCCCCGAACCTTTAGTTTTAACAGTCCCCATGGCGCCTGCCCTGCCTGCAGCGGGCTGGGTTTTAAGCAGGAACTGGACCCTGACCTTATTATTCCCAATAAGGACCTATCTATCGCTGAGGGGGCGATCCGCCCCTACCAGTCAGGATTCTGGTATCTTGAACAGCTTGATGACCTGGGGCGGCGCTGTGGCTTTTCAGTTTATGCCCCGGTGAAGGATTTGACCAAAGAGCAACTTAATCTGGTGCTTTATGGTGAAGAGGGTGAGCTAAGAAGTTATCGTCGCTTCGGCCGGATGAGGCAGTATTTTACCGGCTATGAGGGGGTGATTCCGCGGCTGGAACGGCTTTATCGGGATACGGAGTCAGAGAATTCTCGGCTGGTACTCGAGCGTTACATGGTATCCAAGGTTTGCCCTGTCTGTCAGGGAAGGCGGCTCAAACCAGAGTCTTTAGCGGTAACCATCGGGGGTAAAAACATCGTTGGGGTCAGCTCAATGTCGGTTACTCAGGCAGTAGGGTGGGTGGCTACCCTCAGTGATGGTGAGAAGGCGATACTTAGTGAGCGCGAGCAGATGATAGCCCACCAGATCCTTAAGGAGATTGGGGCCCGGCTGGGCTTCCTTGAGGATGTGGGGTTGGATTATCTTACCCTGGACCGTCCCTCGGCAACCCTGAGTGGCGGCGAGGCACAGCGAATTCGCCTGGCCACTCAGATAGGTAGTGGGCTGATGGGGGTGCTTTATATCTGTGATGAGCCAACGGTAGGCTTGCACCCCGCTGATGACTTTCGTTTGATTGAGACCCTGAAACGGCTCCGGGACCTGGGTAATACAATACTGGTGGTGGAGCATGATGAGGCGATGATGCGGGCCGCCGACCATATTATTGATATGGGACCCGGGGCGGGGGAGCATGGGGGGAGGATTGTGGCTACCGGGACGCTAACCGATATTATGAACTCGAGGGAGTCAATAACCGGTCACTATCTTAGTGGGGTGAAACAGATTCCTCTCCCCCCCAAGCGTCGTTCTGGTTCCGGCGAGGAGATAGTGATAAAGGGGGCCCGGCAGAACAACCTGAAGAATATAGATGTCCACATTCCCCTGGGTAGGTTTGTTGGTATAACCGGGGTATCGGGTAGTGGTAAGAGCACCCTCATTGATGAGGTTTTGTATCGGAACCTAGCTCGGATGCTTTATAGGTCGCGGGAGAGGGCGGGTGACTGTGATGGTATTCTTGGTGTGGAGCATATTGATAAGGTAATCAATATTGACCAGTCGCCTATTGGGCGCACCCCCCGTAGTAATCCGGCCACCTATACCGGGACATTTACCCTGATTCGTGAGCTTTTTGCCACTGTCCCTGAGGCTAGAATGAGGGGCTACGGCCCGGGTAGGTTCTCGTTTAACGTCAAGGGTGGACGCTGTGAGGCCTGTCGTGGGGAGGGTTTTACTCAGATTGAGATGCAGTTTTTGCCCGATGTAACCGTCCCCTGTGAGGTGTGTAAGGGGAAGCGTTATAACCGTGAGGCTCTGGAGATTAGATTTAAGGATAAGAACATTGCCGAGGTGCTGGATATGCCGGTGGAACAGGCCCTGTCTTTCTTCGAACATTTCCCCAGGATAAGGAGCAAGCTGGAA
>DAOWJG010000043.1 GCA_030640485.1 Dehalococcoidales bacterium
CTCCCAGAAGACCGGGAACAGGGTTTCAATAAGGAAGTATGGTAAACGTAGAAAGGAGAGCAGGCTAAACGGGGGATCGGCTTAGAGGAAGGGTAGCCATTGTGACTGGAGCCGGTTCTATTGGCCCGGGTGTTGGGAATGGGAAGGCTTCAGCTATTGTATATGCTAGAGAGGGAGCTCGAGTAGTGGTGGTTGACCTTAATCTTGAGGCAGCTGAGGAGACCAAGCGTCTCATTGATGAAGGGGGGAGAGTGCTTGGCCTTTAGGGCTTAAGTTACCAGGTCCAATGATTGTGGGGCTATGGTTGACCGATGTATCGAGACCTTTGGCCGGATTGACATTCTCCATAACAATGTCGTGATTGTAGAGCCTGGGGGACCGGTTGAGGCTAGCGAGGAAAGTTGGGATAGGGTGATGAAGGTTAACCTCAAGAGCATGTTCCTAACCTGCAAGTGTGTGCTGCCTTACATGGAAAAGCAGAGATATGGCTCGATAGTGAATAGCTCTTCTATTGCGGCTATAATCGTCCCGTATCCGGCGGTTAGCTATACGGCGTCAAAGGCGGGAATTATTGCCCGGATATATGAATACCCTAATGGTGGTAGCGTCAAAAACACAGACCTATGGTGGGGATGTTGCGGCGATGATGAAACGGCGGGATGCTATGTGTCCCACCGGAAAGCAGGGTGAGGCGTGGGATGTGGCCTATGCCGCCCTATTCCTGGCTTCAGACGAGGCAAAGTATATCATGGGGGCCACCTGTTGATGGTGGCCTTACCGCCACCCTTTAGTTTAGCCCCTTAATCCAGAGTCTATGTGGTGGTAAACGGCTGGCTTGCTGAGAGTACCATCATATTTTTCTTGCCGCTATTATCCCGCTTCTAACCCCCTTTCTGGGCTGTTAATACATATAAAACGTCTAACATTGAGCTCACTTATCTCTTGCAACTATATGCCCGTTAGATGTTTAAAACGAGGATGAGTTAAAGTGGTATCATAGGCATCAGGATTATCCGAGAGTCTGGGTATCTTAGTACGAAGCCCCGGTCTCTTTGTTGGGGATGTAATGCTTGCCGCAGTATGTCGGTGAAGGAGCGGGAATTAGGATGTCTCCTTTTCAAATCAATTTGAAACTGGGTCTTCAGGCGGGAGCCATAAAAGGACGGGCTAGCTTTGTTTGGATTTGCAAAATCCTTATTCCCACCTCTTTCCTGGCAACCATTCTTCAGTGGGGCGGTCTACTGCATCAGGCAGGTTATTTGTTAAACCCCTTAATGGGACTACTCAATTTGCCTGGCGAAGCCGCGTTGCCAATTATTAGCGGCATGCTGATAAACGTCTACGCGGCTATCGCTATCATGACAGTTCTTCCCTTCAATCTGGCACAGATGACATTGATCGCTGTGTTTATCCTGATTTGCCATAACCTTATCGTTGAGGGGATCATTCAACATAAAGCTGGGATTAACATTGCCAAAATAACCGTGATTCGTATCATCAGTGCTGTTTTAGTGGTGCTGGTTGCCTCTCAATTCCTTGGTGACACTACCCAAAGCATCATTATGCCACCTAGCCTTGCGGTCGCCACGCCATTTATTGAGGTTTTAAAGGCCTGGGCGATTGGTACGATGTGGTTGCTCGTTAAAATCCTGGTAATCATCATGGTCATCATGGTGGCACTAGAGTCTTTAAGGTCATTGGGGTGGATAGGTTACTTGCTCAGGTTTTTTAAGCCAGTTATGAAAGTTCTTGGACTGTCAGATAAAACCGCGATGTTGTGGGTAACTGCGGTCATCTTTGGCCTGATGTATGGCGGGGCAGTTGTCATTCAAGAGTCTAAAAACGAGGCTTTGACCAATGAAGAACTGGAGCGCCTTCATATTTCCATTGGCGTCAATCATAGCATGGTGGAAGACCCGGCTTTGTTCCTAGCGTTAGGGCTTAATGGTTTCTGGCTGTGGATACCCAAGTTCGTTATGGCTATGATCGCAGTGCAGGTTTATCGGGCGGCACAATATATTAAGGGGAAATTAGTTCAGCGATGGGCGGTGATGAGGCGATAAACCAAAGCTAAAGGCTACACTTATATGAGGGTATTATAAGGGTTAGAAGTATTCACCGTGGTGGCATAAGCGGGTTACACCGTCTGTCCCTGACTACCGGTTTCGGATACTAACTGCGAAACCACTGCTCTTTAAGGGTTGTTGCTTTCTGAGCGATATCTTTAAAGATGCTTCTACCGTGGGAATCCATGCCGACAATAAGCGGCCCCCATTTATTAACTTCTAGTACCCAAATTGCTTCTGGCACCCCAAGCTCCTCAAGCCAGTGAACGCGCAAGACCTTCTTGACGGCTCCGGAATGTATCACGCCACACCCCGGTGCTGCCAGCAAATATACACCGCCATACTTAGCTAGCGACCGAATAGTATCCTCCCCCATGCCGCCTTTTCCCACAATAGCTCTGACACCAAGCTCGCCTACTATCTCAGCATAGGGCTCCATCCTGGTGCTAGTGGTTGGTCCGATAACCCAGATTTTCCATTCACCATCCTCTTTCTTTACCACCGGCCCAGCGTGAAAGATAACGCCACCATTAAAATCTTCGGGCAGGCTTTTCTTATCGCGTAGGAGTTTTAGTAGCCTGAGGTGAGCCATATCTCGAGCCGTATATACGACTCCGGTAATATAAACCACATCACCGGCATCCAGGTTTAATACCTTTTCCTTGGGTATTGGTATCGTAAGGTTTACCTCTTTCACTCGCTGGCCTCCTCACTAAAAAGATACTGTATCCGGCCGTCAGGGTAGATTCTCATTCCGGCTCTTCGGGCAACCCAGCAGTGGAAGTTCACCGCCACCGGGCAGATGGCGGTATGGGTATGGCCCATCCCTATTTTGACGGCTAGAGCCGTTGTCTTACCACCAATACCACCGGGACCGATACCCAGCTTATTAAGCATACCCAGCAGTTCCTCTTCCATTCGGGCAAGTTCAGGGTCGGGGTTACGGTCTGTCCATTTCCTAGTGCTTACGGCGCGGCGGCTTAACTTGGCGGCGATATCCATCTGCCCCCCGATGCCGATGCCTAAAGCGAAGGGTGGGCACGGTTTGCCACCGGCTTTAATTGCGGTGTCAATCACGAATTCCTTTATCCCTTTGTTATCCTCACCTATCTGGGCAGGGGTAAATATCTTGATGGCGTTACCCAGCTCGGCGCCACAACCCTTAAAACTAATTAAGACCTCAAGAAAGTCAAGAGACGAATCATACCCTAGCTCTATATTGGGCACCCCGATGCCGGAGTTATCACCGGTATTCTTTCGGGTGAGGGGATGCACCATGCTGGGCCTTAAAAAGCCATCGTTAGTGGCGCTTACTATCTCTTCTCCCAGCACCTCAGTTAACTCGCTGATATTCACACAGTTACCATATTTGATATAGATGGTGGGGAAGCCGGGGGATTGACAAACCGGCTTCGTTTGTTTTTTGGCCAGGGTAACGTTCAAAATCTGTGTTTTTAGCATTTCTTTGCCACTGGGTGAAGTTTCCTCAGCATAGGCTTTCTTCATCAGGTACATCACGTCGGGAGATATGGTGGTACAGACTCTCTCCCTGAGTAACGAAGAAATCTGCTCTTTTAGAAACTGCTTATCGAACGTGTCCTTACTTGGGATAGACATGGAGCATTGCCTCCTTCTCATCTCATCCTGCTTACCAGGCATTTTCCCAGATATGCCTCACGTCATCCAGGGTGAGTTGCTTTGGGTTAACAGCCAGGAGTCGGCTAACATCCATAGTAGCCACCGCCATCTCCTCCAGGGCTTCCTGGGGCACTCCTAGGTCTCGCAGATGTAGAGGGAGACCAATGTCTGCCACCAGCGTCCTAGCTGCCGTGACTCCCAGTTCGGCTGCCTCTTGACGGGATAGTCCTTGTATCTCTACCCCCAGCATTTGGGCAACGATGGCATATTTAGGGAGGCTAGCAGACAAGCTACGCCGCATAACATGGGATAGCAAGATGCCATTGGCCACCCCGTGAGGCACGTGGAATCGTGAACCGAGGGGATAGCTAAGGGCATGGATCGCGGCGACACCGGAGTTCCCGAAGGCAATCCCGGCAAGGAGTGCCCCTTCAGCCATATGGTTACGTGCTTCCTTATCGGAGCCGTTTTTGACGGCAGCCCTGAGGTTACCCACGATGAGTCGCATTGCCTCAAGGGCCAAGGCGTCACTAAAGTTATTAGCTTTTTTGCCGGTATAGCATTCAATAGCATGGACAAGGGCATCTATCCCGGAGGCGGCGGTAACCTTGGGGGGGCAGCCATAGGTAAGGGTGGGGTCCACAAAAGCCACTCGGGCTAGCAGGTAGGGGCTTATTATTCCGAGTTTAAGCTGTTTCTCCGGGTCGTCAAAGATGGCATACTTCGTCACCTCGCTCCCGGTCCCGGCTGTTGTCGGCAGGGTGAAAAGAGGGATACCTGGCCCGGGGACATTATCATTACCGAAATAATCCTCGCTCTTGCCGCCGTGAGCTAAGAGGACGGAGAGTCCCTTGGCGGTATCTATACTTGAGCCGCCACCAACACCCACCAGAAGGTCATAACTGCTCTGGCTGAGTTCCTCGGCGGCAGCATCTAGCTTGAGCAATGTAGGTTCCGGCTCTGCCTCGGAGAAAACATCCACTGAAACCTTAGCCCTAGACAGCTTGACTTTCACCGGGTCTATAAGTCCTGCCTTATAAACCCCGGGGTCGGTAACAATAAGAGCGCGCTTAGCTCTTAGCCTATTAGCCTCGTCCC
>DAOWJG010000086.1 GCA_030640485.1 Dehalococcoidales bacterium
CGTCAATCTTTGAGGTAAGTTCAAGCAGGGCTTTGTCCCCTCGATTACGTACCGCACTGGTAATCTGCGTAACCACCTCTTCCGGGTCTTCGGTGCCAAACATTTCCTTGAGCCCCTGCCTGAGAGCTGGCGAGACCCGATAAAAGTCGGCCGCAACCTCTCGTGACAAAGCCAATTTTGCTCGCTGAAAACCCTCAATAATCTCCAAGTTAGCCACTCTCCAGGGCAGTTCTAAGGGTATTGATGATACAGTCTATCCTTGCCTTCTTACGACTACTGGATAAACCGCTGGTATTACCAATAAGACAGGCAGAGGATCTAAAAAGGGTATCAATAATCTTAAGATTATGTTTGGCCAGGGTTCGGCCAGTCTGGGTATTCTCAATCAATAGGTCGGCATCTTCAGGCAAAAAAGCCTCACTGGCTCCCCAGGTCGGCACTACGCGATACATCCCGAGGTGATTATCCCGAGCATACTTATCCGCTATATTCACATACTCTGAAGCAACTCTAAGTGGCTTTGGTTGCCTCTCACTAAGCTGCCTCAAGCTATAGATATCCGATACCGCTAAATCCTGGCTTACCACCGCCACTATCCTCACCTTACCAAATTTGAGGTCTAAAAGCTCTGCCACCGGACTGGACGGGAACTGATAAAGATGCTCCCTAACCCAGTCTCTTCCGGTAATGGCCAGGTCGAAATTTCCGTTAGCCACCTGTAACGGCATATCCTGGGGTCTAATTACCTTAACTGTTACCCCATCCAGGCTAACTAACGGTCGGCGATTACCGGTGGGTGATGGGTAGTCATCAATCTGAATCCCGGCTCTATTCAATAAACTAACCGTCGGCTGCTGCTGATGCCCGTCAGGTAGAGCCAAGCGGACTACATCTTCAGACGTCTCTCTAGGAATGCATGGCCTGGCGGTTACTGACGCTCTGGCTACCTCTGCCAGAGGAAGACGCCAATCACTAAAGGCTAGTGTATCTTCAAGAGAGGACAACACCACACTCAGGTCCTTTGCTTCCCAGCTATTCTTATTAGCAATAAGAATAGCGCTGTAACTGCGAATCTCGCCCAGAGACACCAGGTCGTAGTCAAAAAGCTTGTGTCCCCTCCTCCCCGAGATTAAGGCCAACTCAGCACTCTCCGGAGGATAAACCTCAGCCCCTCCCCACAGAGGGAAAATACTAAACCGCTTAAGCCGAAGGTTTAGTGCCAGGGATTCAGCCAGGTTGGGGTACTCGCTAGCAATGCGTATCACGCCTAGCCGTGCTCCTACTTCCTCTACCGAAGATGTCTCATCAGACTTGCTACCAACCAGATGTAAAGCACCTTCTCCATAGCCCAAATTTTTTACTCTCACCAGAGCACTGCTCGGGTATTTGACCAATAGTTCTTCTATCCAATCCAGCCCACAAATCCCGAAGTCATAGTTCCCGATAGCCACCTGAACCGGGATATCCCTCTCATGGAACATCTTAGCGGAGAGGTCAGGAAACGTCTCCGACTGGAGACGGTAGAGACGAGCCTTCTCATGGTATCCCCCTAACCCCCAACCTGCCCGGTTAAGCAAAGCAGCGGTTTCGCCCAGAAGGCGACCCTTAGGCAACGCTATCTTTATCGGCATTCCCTTTCCCCAGTAGTACCAGAATTTTGTCGGCAGTCTCAATCTCAAACCTCTGGTGCTTAACCTGGTCGGTTAACACAAATACCGGTGCTTTACTCTGAACCTCAAGGAGCCATCTCAAATCAGCTGGCTGCTGGCTTTCAAGCTGAAGTTCGGCTGTATATCCCGCTTCGTGAAGGTAGCGAGCAATATCAAAGCCCTGCTTTACCCCCCCTGGCTCAACCCTAATCAAGATCTCCGGAGCCAGAGGTTTAGATGACGCAGGTAGCTCAACTAAATTCATTAAGTGGTCAAGGTAGAGGGCAAAACCCGAAGCCGGAATATCCCCACCACCCATTAGCGGGACAAGGGCATCATACCTCCCCCCACCACCTATCTTATCCTCACCCATAAACAAATGGAAGATTATCCCGGTATAGTATTCAAAGCCCCTCCCTGAGGTTATGTCAATTTGATAGCGACAACCCATAGCCTCAAGGAGACTAGTAATATCTATGAAATTATCGATATGGGGTTCAAGATCGGGCAAACTATGGTTAAACAGGGCTTTCAGGTTTTTTAGAATCCCCGATGATTCACCCTTCAGGTCAAGCAAGGAAGCCAAAGCCTTACCCAGTTTGGGCTTCTCAGACTTTATCCTGGCCAGGGCTTCAGTATCGCCGTCCAGGATCTGGTCAAAAATTCTGGCTTGCGCCTGGGGACTCAGCCCAAGCTCGGAGAGCAGGCTTCTTATTAAACCAGCGTGGGACAAGCGCAACTCTACGCCCTCAATCCCTACCCTAGTCAAAACTTCTAGCGCCATTACTACTAACTCTATGTCGGCGAGGGGGGAACCTACCCCGATAAGCTCAACCCCACCCTGCCACCCCTCGCGCGCCTCCTTTCCCGTCTCTTCAAACCGAAAGATATTGGTTATATAAAAGAGCCTGGCCAAACCCTTGTCTGCCATATTGTCAATATAGAATCTAGCTACCGGGATAGTGCCATCAGGTCTTAACACTACCCTTTGTCCACTCCACCCATCCCAATCAAGAAAGGAATAGACCCTGCTCAGCATACCCGGGGTAAGCGTCCCCGTGGAAGTGAATAGGTGCAGATACTCAAGGGTCGGTGTTCTAACCTCACTACAGCCCCACCCAAGACAGCAGTCTCTGAATGCCCGTTCAATAAAACGAAACCTTATCATTTCCTCAGGGGATAAATCCCGACATCCCTTGCACCTTTGAACCCTCATCGCCACACCCTTTACCGATAGTCAGTAAATTGTATACTAATTTATCCCGCCATTCAACCTCACGAATGCTGGGTGAAGCAATATCCCCACGCTCAGGTCGCCAACCAAATAAAAACTAAAGGCCACTGACGATGAATAATTGTCCTGTCTATTTGCAATAGCAACCCAATCAAGATATAATTCATACACATACTCAGCGATATTTAACCAAGGACTTACATGCTAAAAACGATACGCCTTATATTACTACTGGGAATATTAACCGCCGCCTCTATCTCAATAGCTAGTGGGGTTCAGGCAGCTAATTCCCGGATTGACGTGCTCGAAGTCAAAGGGGTTATCAATCCGGTGGTTGCCAGTTACATTGATCGCGGCATTAAGCAGGCTGAGGAAGCTAACGCCGTAGCCTGCATTATCCAACTGGATACACCCGGTGGCCTGGATACCTCAATGCGTGACATTGTGCAGGACATTGTTAATGCCGAGGTGCCAGTGGTGGTATATGTCTCTCCTTCAGGGGCACGGTCGGCTTCAGCAGGGGTATTTATTACCATGGCGGCCCATGTAGCCGCTATGGCCCCCAATACCAATATGGGTGCCGCTCATCCGGTAGCTATCGGTGAGGGAGGCGAAGTACAAATGTCAGAAGAGATGGCGGAAAAGGTGGTTAATGATGCTGCCGCCTATATTAGAAGTATTGCTGAGGCTCACGGACGTAACATGGAGTGGGCCGAAAAGGCAGTTAGAGAGAGCGTCTCCGCCACCGAGCAGGAGGCTCTTAAGCTTAATGTCATTGACCTGGTTGCCGCTGACCTTGATAGCCTAATCTCTCAGCTGGATGGCTGGCAGGTAACCATGCTCGATGGCAGGGTGATTACCCTCAATACCCAAGGAGCCACGACCAACCCAAGTCCAATGAGTAATATCGAGGGATTCCTCCTTGCCATCAGTGACCCAAATATTGCTGTCGTCCTGCTAAGCCTGGCTGTGCTCGGTATCACCACGGAAATATTTAACCCCGGACTAATTTTCCCCGGCGTGTTCGGCGGCATCTGCGCCTTTTTAGCTTCCTATTCCCTGGGCTTTTTACCCGTAAACTACGCTGCAATTGCGCTTCTTGTTCTGGCGGGCGGTCTGTTTGTCGCCGAGTTTTTTACCGCCAGCTTTGGTATATTTACTGGGGGAGGCATAGCCTCACTGGTTATTGGCCTCCTAATCTTATTTAGTGGGAGGCCGACATTGTTCCAACCAGATCCATGGGTAATTCCAACCATAGCCGCTGTCCTCGGTAGCATTACTGCCTTTATAATCTACAAGGTAGTTCGCTCCCACCGACAGCAGGCAACAACCGGACGAGAAGAACTGAGAGGCAAAGTAGCCACCGTCAGAGTAGCTCTCAAACCTGAGGGACAGGTCTTCTACAAAGGTGAACTCTGGACAGCAATATTAGACCAGGGCGAGGCGCAGCCCGGGGAGGAGGTGGTTATAACCAAGACTGATGGCTTAAAACTCCGTGTAAACAAAAAGAGCAAAGACTAAAAACAAAGGAGGTAGAAAATGCCAATATGGGCTATCGTTCTAATTGTGATACTTTTAGCCATATTTCTGCCGGCATCAATTAAAATCCTGCGGGAATATGAGCGCGGCGTCATCTTCCGTCTGGGACGGCTGGTCGGCACCAAGGGACCGGGTATCTTCGTCATCATCCCCTTCGTTGACCGGATGGTAAAGGTTGACCTCCGTATAATAACTATGGATGTTCCCTATCAGGAGGTAATCACCAAGGACAACGTCACCGTCAGGGTAAACGCCGTCGTCTATTTCAGGGTACTTGACCCCGAAGCCTCAGTAGTCAAGGTCCTGGACTTCATTAGAGCCACCTCGCAGATATCACAAACGACGCTGCGCAGTGTCTTGGGGCA
>DAOWJG010000009.1 GCA_030640485.1 Dehalococcoidales bacterium
AAACTGAAAAGAACTGGTTGACACCAGTTGGTATTCTACACACAAAACGGGTTTTGGCAATTGACACAAAAGTTCTAATTTGTATCTAAAAGCACTCTTTGGTATACCTAGCATAGAATTACGAAACCGCTGCTCTACCCCTGAGCTACGCTGGCAAGCTAATCCAACTTAAATTATACCTCAAGTTGGTGATAAAGAACATCGGTTTTTGGTAAAGAAGATGGCTAACCCACTCCTTTATTCGGCAAACATGCCCCAAGCCAGTTGCTTCTTAGAACGGTATGACAACTGCTTTCTTCATTATTCCATCTCCTCTCCTAAAGTTCACTGATATAATGTTATTTAAAGTCTGGATGTCCTGTCAAACCTTCAAGTTGGCTTATAGTTTTTACCTGAAGTAGAATGTTCGTGCAGTACCTGTAATTGACGCCTAGATTGGCTTATGATAGTATTAAAATACTTTATCCGCATTAAACTGCTTGGTTTTATGAAATGCCACTTGGCTGATTTTCAGCTGTTGGTAGCCCTGCGCAGTAAGAAGCCATGTCAATAGAGGAAGAATTAACCAGTTTATCTCCCAGTAAAGATACCGTGCTCACTATCGGGGTTTTCGATGGGGTTCATCTCGGTCATAAAAACCTGCTGTCACAATTAATAGAGCGGGCAAGACAGCGTAACCTGCTCAGCGGGGTGGTAACCTTTGACCCGCACCCCCAGGAAGTGCTGTCACCCGAGACCAAGCTAGCCTTCCTGACCGACGTCGACCAGAGGGCGACGCTTCTCAAGAATGAGGGTATTGAAGCTGTCATCATCTTACCCTTTACTCAGGAGCTAGCTCAGCTCAGCGCCTACCAATTCGTAGGTCTACTGAAGAATTACCTCAGGATGAAGGATCTGGTAATCGGGCCTGACTTTACGCTGGGTCGAGACCGAGAGGGTAGCGTTAATACTCTCCAGACCTTAGGCGAAGACATGGGCTTTACGGTAACCGTAGTGCCTCCAGTAATGATAAATGATGAAATGGTGAGCAGCACCGCCATCAGGAAGGCGCTAACTAGCGGCGACCTGAAAAGGGTGCACGATCTGATAGGCCGCCCCTTTAGCCTACATGGACAGGTAGTCCGTGGGGTGGGCCGGGGGGCGAAGTTGAATTTCCCCACTGCCAATCTGGATATAAACCCAGAACAGGCTCTTCCCGCCGAAGGCGTTTATGCTACCTGGGCGTATATTAATAACGAGGCCTACGAGTCAATGACCAATATCGGCCGGCGACCCACTTTCGATGGACGCCAGAGCGTGGTAGAAGTTTATATCCTTGACTGCCAGGGTAACCTGTACGGACAGGAACTAAAAATTGATATAATAGAACGGCTTCGCGGTGAGCAGCAATTTGACACTGCCGAGGCACTAAGGCAGCAGATAACCGAGGATATAAAGCAGGGCAAGGCTATTTTAAGCTCTAGGAACAGGAACTAAGTATGGATAGTGGTGAAAAAGCGATGATTAGTCAGGACGTTAACCGCTTGCTAGAGCGAGGGGTAGCTGAGATCATAATTAAGGAGGAGATGATAGCGCTCCTGCGCTCCGGCAAAAAGCTGCGACTAAAGGAGGGCTTTGACCCCAGTTTCCCCGACATCCACCTCGGTCACATGGTAACCCTGAGGAAGCTGCATCAATTTCAGGAGCTGGGGCACAAGGTTATTCTCATTGTCGGTGATTGGACGGCCCAGATTGGCGACCCCAGTGGTGTTTCGGTCACCCGACCAATGCTGGCCAAGGAGGAGGTTCAGGCAAATGCTAAGACCTATATGGAGCAGTTCTTCAAGATAGTTGACAAAGCAAAGACAGAGGTGAGGTGGCAGAGTGAATGGTTTGGTAAGTTTACCCTGGCGGATGTGATTCAGCTTACCAGCCGGTTTACCATCGCCCAGCTCATGGCTCGGGAGGACTTCAGCAACCGTTATCGGGAAGGACGCCCCATCGCCGTGACCGAACTACTCTACCCCTTACTTCAAGCCTATGATTCCGTGGCTGTCCGGGCTGATGTTGAATTTGGCGGCACCGACCAGAAGTTTAACCTGCTGGTGGGGAGGGAGCTTCAATCCATGGTAGGACAGCGTCCCCAGCAGGTATTCCTCGCCCCGCTCCTCATTGGTACCGACGGCAGCCGAAAGATGAGCAAAAGCCTGGGTAACTATATTGGTGTCGCCGAACCGCCAAACGAGATATACGGCAAGGTGATGTCTATCCCTGATAACCTTATTATGGATTACTTTGAATTAGTTACCGACGTTCCCGATGAGGAACTGGAGAAGTTCAGGCAAGAGCTTGATAAGCAAACCGTTAATCCGATGGTGCTTAAGAAGCGACTTGCCATAGAGATTGTAACCCAGCTTTATGACAACGGAGCAGCCCAAGAGGCTGAGGAGCGTTTTGTAAAAGAGGTTCAGAGGAAGGAATTGCCCGAAGATATACCGCAAGTAAAGATAACTCCAGAACTACTACAAAAAATAAAAGCTCGCTCATTTGAAGAGAAGAGATTTATAGTTACAAGTGCAGAGGTCGGCAAGCCTAAGACTCAGGAGTGGTATGTATCAGTTCCTCTTCTGTTATCTGAGATAGGTCTAGCTAAAAGTCGTAGTGATGCTAGGCGTCTTATAAAACAAGGGGCTGTTCACATAGATGACAGGACAATTTATGAGATTTATGAGGAACACGGTACTATTAAGATAGGCAGTGTCATCAAGGTAGGCAAACGGCGTTTCAGGAGGATGGTGATTGATAAATAGAGGTAAACGTCGCTTTGCTAAGGTGATAAATACTGATACACTATCATAGATAAAGTAGAGGAGATAGATAATGGAACACCTGCGTATTCCCGGACCTACCCCCTGCCCCAATGAGATTCTTCAAGCGATGACCAAGCAGATGATAAATCATCGAGGCCCCGAATTCGGGCAGATAGTAAACGGGGTGACCGCCAGATTAAAGCAGCTATTTCAAACCAAGAATGACGTTTTCCTGCTTACTGGCTCCGGCACGGGTGGTTTGGAAGCCGCTATCGTGAATACCCTATCCCCCGGTGACAAAGCACTATCAATATCCATTGGTGTCTTCGGAGAGCGCTTTGCCACGATTGCGGAGCAGTTTGGGGCTGAGGTAATCCCCCTTAAGTTTGAGTGGGGCAAGGCTGCCGATATTGACTCAATACGCCGGGCTCTTGAGACGGAGCCTGAAATAAGAGCGGTGCTGGTCACCCATAACGAAACCTCTACCGGCGTTACCAATGACCTGGCTCGGGTTAGCGCCACCGTCAAAGAATTTGATAAGTTACTGCTGGTTGATGCTATCAGCAGTCTGGGCTCCATTAATTTACCGGTAGATGATTGGCACTGCGATGTGGTGGTTACTGGTTCCCAGAAGGGGTGGATGGTTCCCCCTGGTCTGGCGATGGTCAGCGTGAGCGAAGCGGCATGGCAGGCACATGCGGTGGCTAAGATGCCCCGCTTCTACTGGGATTTTACCAAAGCCAAGAGCTACCTGGAGAAGGGGCAAACGCCGTGGACACCAGCCATGTCCACCGTATTTGCGCTTTCGGCATCGCTGGAGATAATGCTAGAGGAGGGCTTAGCTAATGTCATAGCCCGGCATGCTCAAGTGGCTAAGGCGGCTCGAGATAGTGTAAAATCACTGGGGCTACCTCTTTTTGCTGACGAATGCTATGCCTCCAACACGGTTACTGCCATCGCGGCTTCTAATAGGCTTGATGTTAAGAAGATGCTCAAGATTCTAAGAGAGGAGCATCAGATTGTGCTCGGTGGCGGGCAGCAGAGATTAGACGGTAAGATATTCCGCATCGGACATATGGGCTGGGTAACTGAGGACGACATTGAGGTGGTAATATCAGCCCTCAAGGTAGTGTTACCGCAGGCTGGATTTAGGAGTTAGTTAATGAAGGTTTTAGTTACTGAATCTATTGCTGATGAGGGGCTAGATATTCTGCGTAGCTGTGCTCAGGTGGATGTTAAGCTAGGGTTAAAGCCAGCGGAAATCCTAGCCGTAATTGGCGATTATGATGCCCTGGTGGTGCGCAGTCAGACTCAGGTGTCAGCTGAGGTTATAGAAGCCGGGGAAAAGCTACAGGTCATCGCTCGGGCCGGTGTTGGTATTGATAACGTTAATGTTGAAGCCGCCACCCGGCGCGGCATTGTGGTCGTTAACGCCCCAACCGGCAACACTATCTCGGCTGCCGAGCACACTATTGCCCTTATGCTCTCCCTAGCCCGCCATATCCCCCAGGCTAATGCCGTGCTTAAATCCGGGTTATGGAAACGAAGTGACTTTATGGGCACTGAGGTCAGAAATAAGACACTGGGTATTATTGGCTTGGGTAGTGTTGGTTCTGAGGTAGCTAGGCGGGCGCGGGGTCTGGAAATGAAACTTATTGCCCATGACCCTTTCATCTCTGTTGACCATGCCCATAACCTGCAGGTAGAGCTGGTTTCTTTTAAACAATTACTTAAAGAATCAGACTTTATTACCCTCCACCTGCCATTA
>DAOWJG010000053.1 GCA_030640485.1 Dehalococcoidales bacterium
GCAGCCGAGGCAGTTGACCGTGTTTAGAGTAAACTGCATGTCTCTGGAGGTTTCCCCAGGTCTTATCTTTAAAGTAACAGTAACTTTGTCCAAAAGGCGCGGCGCACCTCGTACATGGCAGGCGGTGCCCATACAGACCGATACTGAATGACGGCCCTGAGGCACCAGGCTAAAGGCTTTGTAGAAGGTAGCGATATGGTAAATTTGACTTAAGGGAATATCCAGCTTCTGGCTAACCCACATCAGGGCATCCTTAGGTAGCCAGCGATTTTCCCGCTGGATGTCCAGAAGTATTTGAATCAGGTAGTTCTTATCGCCTCCGTACCTATCTACAGTTTCGTCTATTTGGGTAAGTTCCTGAACCATTTGCTTCATTACCTCCTCGCTTCTGTTTTTGGTTTGCTCTAGGACGCTCAGATACTGGCGAGCTTCGGTCTCAAGCTGGCTGAGTTCAAAGCTGGTAGCAATCCGGGGGGTAGTTTTAGGGTCTAGCCTGTTTACCACCGGCTCCGGTGGTAAAGAGCTATTGGCTAATAGGTTCAGCCCTCTTAGCAGGACTTCCGTTTTCGTTGGCGATTTTAGAACTTCCTGTAAGCGGGCTAAGGTTTCCGCTTGCTCGCTGGTTACCTTTATGCCAATGAAGGTGGACTTAGTCTTTCTCTTAGCCATTTTACGTTTTACCGTTTAACCATTATAATATAGACAGCAGGGCCTATTGTCAAGTCAACAGGGAAGACCTTGGGCAGCTTCGCTATTCTAGCTATTCTATTCTCTTTATCAAGGGGAAATAGTCCGGGAAACGGTTGTGTTTTCCGGAGTCTCCTTAATCTCTGACTGAGGGTGGAGATAGATAGGGATTTTAAGAGAGTGGTGAGGGGATTTTGCCTCTTTCGGTCTTGTTAGGCGATTCTGGCTGGGTTGTTGACAGTATCAGGGTGCGGTTGTAGACTTCAAACAGGGAGGGAAAATGAGTTTCTTAAGTCAAACTGATCTGGAAATTGAACGTGCTATTGGCCTGGAGATAGAGCGGCAAAGGAAAACCGTGAACCTTATCGCCTCGGAAAACTATGCTAGTCGGGCGGTGCTTGAGGTGCAGGGTTCATTACTCACTGATAAGTATGCTGAGGGTTATCCCCGGAAGCGCTATTATGGTGGCTGTGAAAATATGGATGTGGTGGAGAACCTAGCTATCCAGCGGGCTAAGGAGCTGTTTCACGCTGAGCAGGCTAATGTCCAGCCGCACAGTGGGGCTCAGGCAAACATGGCGGCATATTACGTTTTGCTTGAGCCCGGTGATACGGTTATGGGTATGAGTCTGGCTCACGGCGGTCACCTTACTCATGGTAGTCGGGTAAGCTTCTCCGGGAAGTTCTATAATTTCATACCCTACGGGGTTAATCGGGAAAGCGGAAGGATTGACTATCAAGAGCTGGAGAGGCTTGCCTTGAGGCACAGGCCTAGGTTAATCGTAGCCGGAGCTAGTGCTTACGCCAGGATTCTTGATTTTGAGCGTTTTCGGCATATTGCTGACCTGGTAGGGGCCAGGCTTATGGTTGATATGGCACACATCGCGGGTATGGTAGCCGTGGGTTTGCATCCTACCCCGGTGCCCTATGCTGATGTAATAACCTCAACGACGCATAAGACGCTGCGCGGGCCACGAGGTGGTTTTATCCTGTGCCGGAAGGATCTGGCTTCAAAGATAGATGCGGCGGTTTTTCCGGAGATGCAGGGTGGTCCCCTGATGCATGCTATTGCCGCCAAAGCGGTGGCTTTCTATGAAGCAATGCAACCTGACTTTACCGATTATCAACGGGCCACGCTGGATAATGCCCTCGTTTTAGCCAGTGAACTGCAAAGACTGGGGCTACAACTGGTATCGGGTGGCACCGATAATCACATGGTCTTGGTCGATCTTACCCAGACCGGGGTTACCGGTAAGGGGGCTGAGGAAGCTTTAGGGGAGGTAGGTATTATCGTCAATCGGAATGCTATCCCGTTTGATTCTCACCCGCCTCGGATAACGGGTGGCATCAGGTTGGGCACGCCGGCGGTAACCACGCGTGGCTTTGGCACTGAGGAAATGAAACAGATTGCCTCGCTGATTGTAAAGGTAGTGACCAATATTGGTGATAAAAGCCTTAGGCGCCAGGTAAGTCAGGAGGTTAGCGAGATGTGTCGGCGTTTCCCGCTACCTGGGGTTGATGACCCGTTAAAGTAAATCTGCCTAATGTGAATGAAAGGCTTATTCAAAAGGAGGTAGTAATCAATGGATGAGATAAAGGTATTTAGCGGTAATGCCCACCCTACCCTAGCCCAGGCGGTGGCTGATTACCTTGATATCCCCCTGGGTGGGTGTGAGGTCTTTGAGTTCAGCAATGAGAACATCTTTGTCCGTATTCTGGAGAATGTCCGCTCACGAGATACATTTGTCATCCAGCCCATCTGTTCCCCGGTCAATAAGAACCTGGTTGAGCTACTGATTATGATTGACGCCGTTAAGCGGGCATCAGCCGGGCGGAGTACTGCCGTAGTCCCCTACTATGGCTATGGTCGGACCGATAAGAAGGACCAGCCCCGGGTACCGATAACAGCCAGATTAATCGCC
>DAOWJG010000151.1 GCA_030640485.1 Dehalococcoidales bacterium
ACCTGCTCAACTGTTGGTAGTATCGCCTCTGTTCTCCCCAAATCAATAAAGATCTGCCTGGACTCGATGCGACGCACCAGACCGGTAATGATGTCGCCTTCCTTATCAGCATATTCCTCAAATATGGCACTATGCTCAGCTTCATGAAGCCGTTGCAGGATAACCTGTTTGGCGGTCTGAGCGGCAATACGTCCCGCATTGTGGGGAGTAGCCTCTATCTCTATAGTGTCACCAATCTGTGCATCTGGCTTAATCTGAAGTGCCTCAGCTAGCGAAATCTCGTGGCGGCGATCCGCGGGCAGATTGACTACTGTTTTCTGAGCCCATACTTTAATGCCGCCAGTATTAGGATTAATCTTGACCGAGATATCCTGGTTAGCCTCAAAGCTATTCTTCTTATAGGCTGATACTAGGGCTGCCTCTACGGCTCCAAGAACTACCTCTCGAGGTAGGTTCTTCTCCGCTGAGAGCTGGGTGATAGCGAGCATAAAGTCGCTTTTCATCTCGCATTAGGCCTCCCCTTATTTTCCTTTTAGAACAAAAAAGTGGGAATAACACCCACTTCACAACTCAATCTTCACCTGGTGAAATTATATCATAATCAGTGTTAGGACGCAATAGCTGTCACATAACTAGGCTCTGGAGTGTTCATTAATTTCAGGGCCAGAATGCCCCCTTTTACTGACGACATATCCTTTTGTGAAGAGGCGCCGGCATCTTTGGGGTTTGGTCTGGTCTAGCCGATAGGCTTGCTGTCGTTATCTTTCTGGTCTAGAATGAGCCGAGGTAGGGCAAGTTAAGATGATTTATATTGACGGAGCGGCGAAATCGGGAAGCGGCACCATCGTACGCTATGCGGTAGCCCTGTCATCCCTGCTTGGTGAAGAGCTGCATATAAATAACATCAGAGCGAAGCGGGATAAACCGGGGTTGCGCCCTCAGCACCTGACTTCGGTAGCGGCCTGTGCCCGGATGTGCGGGGCTCAGGTGGAAGGGGCAGTAGTGAACTCTAAGGAGATCACCTATAAACCAGGAAGGAGGATAAAGGGCGGACATTATCAGTGGGATATCGGCACCGCTGGCTCGACTACCCTGCTGGTAATGACCCTGCTCCCCCTAGCTCTCTTTGCCGATGAGGAAACCGTTTTGAGAATCTCAGGCGGGCTCTTTCAAGACTTCGCCCCCTCGGCCTACCACATGCAGCGTGTATTGTTTCCCACTTTGGCGAAGATGGGTATCAAGGCGGGGCTGGAGATAATTCGTCCCGGTTACGTTCCTAGAGGGGGTGGCATTATTCAGGTCAATATAAAGCCGGTAGATAGTAGACTAAGGCCTTTGAAGCTGCTCAAGCGGGGGGAGGTTAAGGAGGTCAACGGGTTTGCCCTTTGTTCTCACCTGGGAGAGCAGAGGGTTAGTCAGAGGATGGCTGAAGAATGCCGGAGGGTGCTTGCGGAGAAGGGCTATCGTTCCCGAATTAAAGACTTATGGGATGAAACCGCCCTGCAGGCAGGAGCCAGCCTAGCTGTTTGGGTAGAGACAGATTCTGGTTGCCTGCTGGGTTCCGACCAGGCAGGGAAGCGGGGGCGCAGTTCTGAGGATATTGGTAGATATGTAGCTCAAAATCTGTTAGCGGACCTGAAGGCAGGGGCCACAGTTGATAGGTACCTGGCAGACCAGTTAATTATCTACGCTGCCCTGGCGGGTGGAGCCACAGAATACATCGTACCCCGTCTCACCGAGCATGTGGATGCCAATCTCTGGCTGGTGGCAAAGTTAGGAGCGCGAACCCGGGTTAAGGGTAATACTTTGCATGTAGAGGGGCTTGGTTATGCCGGGCCGTTGACGGGGAATTGACTTATGGTTAGTTGTCTAGATGATAGGGCTTATCTGTTGTATGAGCTGGTTGAGATAGATAGGTGATACTTGGCGTGATTGTGGGGGATGGTGTAATGGGTGTGTTACAGGGCGACCAATCATATCGTAGGGGCGAGTACACGACCTTGACTTCCTATTTTGTTGCGTTATAATATTGAAATTGGTGTGGCGACAATCGGGAGCAGTGTAGAGGGTTAGGTCGTAGGTTCGTTCTGCGACTGTAAAGGTGGGGAATGCCTTGAATTGGAGAGAGCCACCACTTAAGTATGGATAGATGTGATGACAAATATATAGTAAATAATAAGGAGGCAAGCAAATGGGCAGACTAGATAATAAGGTAACCATTATAACCGGGGCTGGTATGGGAATGGGACAGGCAGCGGCGATTCTGTTCGCTAAGGAAGGGGCAAGGG
>DAOWJG010000039.1 GCA_030640485.1 Dehalococcoidales bacterium
CGCCTCCCTGATTATCCTGGCTACTGAGTCCGGGGCTATGCTGAGCCAGGCTCCGGAAGAGATGGTTACGGCACTGAAAGAATACGGCTATAATCTGGGCGTGGCTTTTCAGATTGTCGATGACGTTTTGGATTTTGTTGGTGATGAGGCGGAAATGGGTAAGCCAATAGGCTCAGATTTGTCTGAAGGTACCCTCACCCTACCCGCGATGCTGATTCTGGAGCGCTACCCTGGTGATAACCCAGTAAGACGGCTGTTTCAGCATGAGGGCGACAGGCAAGAAAATATAAAGCTGGCGATAGAATTAGTACGTAGCTCGGGTGTTATTGAGGAATGCTATAGGGTTACCTCGGATTATTGTGTCCGGGCCTGTTGCAGTCTTGAGCTTCTGCCCGATAAGCCCGCTCGCCGCTCACTTAAAGAACTGGCTCAGTATGTGGTGGCGCGGCAGAGATAGACCCGGGTTAGGTTCTTTTAGTTCCCCTGAGTAAAACTGCTGCCATCCTGATAGGTTTCCTTTTTATGGGTTGGTAGCCTTTTTTTGAACTGGTCAATAACATGCTGGCAGGCTAAAAAGCCATCCTGGCGGTGGGCAGAAGCTACGGCAACCACCAGATTAATATCACCCACCTTAAGCTCACCTATTCTGTGGTAGATAGCTATGTTACTGAGTTGCCATTTTTGTTTTGCGTCGTCGGCTATCTCTTTAAGTCGGTTTCCTGCCTTGCCTTCGCGGTCACGATATGCTACCGAAAGGACCGGCTTACCCCGGGAGCTTTCCCGAATCAACCCGACGTAGGTAACCACACAACCACTCTCTCTGGCCTTAACTCTATTAACTATGGTTTCCGGTGAGAGAGGCTTTTCGGTAATTATGACTATGCTTTCAGGCGAATTGGATTTCTGGGTAATTTTTACCACGCCAGTAGTTTTCCTCTAATTGTCATTGGTAGGCTCTCCCATCAAGGACTAGGTCTGTAGCTTGGGATGTTGGGGTAGTCTATCCTATATAAAATCAAGCGTAGCCCGGGCTGGTTTTGGCGGGAGGCTCAGGCAGGATGGGGGCTTTCTTGCGTGCAGTCCTGGTTTTAACCTTAACCTTTGCCGACGTTGGCGCTGGTTTGGCGGGAGCTACTTTCGGGGTTGGTGGGACAGACTCGTTGAGCAGTGTCTCAAGCGCTTCGCCCTCCAGGGTCTCCTTGGTAATGAGCTCCCCGGCAATCTTTATCAGTCTTTCTTTGTTTTCCGTTAGAATTGTTTTGGCTACCCCGTAAGCGTGTTCGATAAGACTGTGGACTTCCTCATCAATCTCCTGGGCTATCTTCTCGCTGTAGTTTCTCTGCTCGGTGATTTCACGGCCGAGGAAGATTAACTCCTCCTTATGCCCGAAGGTCCGTGGCCCCAGTTTATCACTCATGCCAAAATCAGTTACCATCTTGCGGGCAATCATGGTTGCCCGCTCGATATCATCAGCCGCCCCAGTGGTCATTTCATTGAAGATTAGCTTCTCGGCAGTATGGCCCGCGAGGAGGGTGGCTACCATATCCTTGAATTGAGAGCTCGTCATCAGGTAGCGGTCTTCAACAGGTAGTTGTCGGGTGTGGCCGAGCGACATTCCCCGAGCCACTATCGAGATTTTGTGTACCGGGTCAGCGTTAGGCAGCATCTTAGCAACCAGGGCATGGCCGGCCTCATGATAGGCCGTGATTTCCTTTTCTTTAGGGCTTATCCGCCGGCTCTTTCTCTCCGGACCAGCAATCACTCGGTCTATTGACTCCTCGAGTTCCTGCATTTCAATGGTATCCTTGCCCCGTCTGGCCGCCAGAATGGCTGCCTCATTGACCAGATTGGCCAGGTCAGCGCCACTAAAGCCGGCGGTCTGTTTTGCCAGCACTTCTAGATTAACTGCTTTCGCCAGTGGCTTACCACTGCTATGAACTTTGAGGATGGCGGCTCGACCGATAATATCCGGCCGGTCCAGGATGACCCGGCGGTCGAAGCGACCCGGGCGAAGTAAAGCAGGATCAAGTATATCCGGTCGGTTGGTAGCCGCCAGAACAATTATGCTAGTGTTGGTGTCAAAACCATCCATCTCAGTTAGAATCTGGTTGAGGGTTTGTTCCCGCTCATCATGCCCACCACCCAGTCCGGCACCACGGTGACGACCGACGGCATCAATCTCATCAATGAAGATAAGGCAGGGGGCATTGCGTTTAGCCTGCTCAAAGAGGTCACGCACCCGAGAGGCACCGACACCAACAAACATCTCTACGAACTCACTACCGCTAATGGAATAAAAGGGCACGCCAGCCTCACCAGCTATTGCCCGAGCCAGTAGTGTCTTTCCCGTGCCCGGGGGACCTATCAGTAATAACCCTCTGGGAATACGAGCCCCCAATCTCTGGAACTTCTCCCGCGCCTTGAGAAATTCTACCACTTCGTATACTTCTTGCTTAGCCTCATCTACCCCGGCGACATCATCAAAGGTTATCGTTGGTGTCTGAGCATCGAACAATCGAGCTCGGCTGCGGCCAAAATTCATTGCCTGGGTATTAGCTCCCTGGGCCCGGCGGAAGAGGAAGAACAATAGGCCACCAAAGATCATGAGGGGAAGAAAGCTTAGCGCCAGGTTGGCCCAGCTAAATCCTGATGGTTCTACCGCCCAGTCTACTCCCTCAAGGTTGAGTCCTAGTTCCTGGAGGTCAACTAAACTCAGGCTGCCGATGACTGCTTTCATCTCGGTACCGTCAGTAGCGGTAATGAGTAATTCTTCACCATTCAATACAATCTTCTCTATGTCGCCATCCTGGGACATGGCAATAGTTTCATCGAGACTGATTTCCTCAGGTTTGTCAGTCATCGGCGTCAAATAGGTGAAAAGAGCTATGGCCACGGTTAGCACCGCTATAAATATTATCAGGTTACGATTCAAACCAAATCTCATTCTTCACCCTCGGTTGTAATTAGCTCTCAGGTTATACTATCTACTAGACCAACCGCCATTAATTATATCAGAAATAGCCGTAAAAGGAAAAAACAAGTTTTGTCATAATGGTAAGCTTTAGGACGGTCCCCTTAAATTTGGAATGGAAGTGAGTTATACCTGAGACAATCACTCTGCTTTCGGCAAGCTAGCCATACCTACGACGATTGGCTGCCTTCTGGTAGATTATGATAGGTTGCTTGCAAAAGTAGGGCGTCTTCTTCCAGGTTTGGGCTTTCGCAGATGACCAGACCCTTGGTGTCGTAGTCCTTTAATGCGCGGAGAAGTTCAGTGTACTCGAGGTCGGACTCCCTTAGGTTCAGGTGGCGTATTTCGCCCTTCTTTCCGTAATTAATGCCGGAAACATGAAGGTGCATATTATCTAGGGCGGCTCTGCCCAGCCGCTCCTTAACCTGCGTCAGGATAGAGGCAAATTCCGGGTAGGAATTAAACCTTCCCGTTCGAGCGTGGCAGTGGGCAAAGTCGATGCAGGGGGCAAGCCCCTCTAGTTCCGTGCATAAATCAAGTGTTTCTTCAATAGTGCCGAACTGGCTGGGCTTACCGGTAACTTCAGGTCTAATCCACGCCTCCCTGTTCTCGCTTCTGAGCTGATTTAGTGTTTCGGCCAGGTATTTCTTGACGGTATGGTAGGTTTTCTGAGGTGGGTCACCGAGATAAAAGGCGGGGTGAAAAACAATACTTTGAGCGCCGCACAAAGAGGCGATACGGGCGGTCTTTAGTAGCCGCTCCTGGCTCGCCCGAATCTTTTCTGGCTCGTGGGCGTTAAAGTTTATGAAGTAAGGGGCGTGAGCGGACAGCTTTATCCCTGTCCTGGCGGCGGTTTCGGCAACCTGATAGGCTGTCGTCTCACTCATCTTTACCCCCTGGACAAACTCCATCTCCATACCGCCAAGTCCAAGCTCAGCAATACGCTCAATTCCGGAGACGGTAGATGATGGTTTAGTACTGTGGGGAACGCCGCCAGTACCAAAAAGCAGCCCTGCCATTTGCAGCTAACTCTCTTTGCTTATTTTGACTATAGCCAGTATAGTATATCACAACTATCGCATTTGTTTGGCTGATTATCAGTGATGCCCGGTGCGCTGGTAGCTAATTGACTACAATTAACGGGGTATTGATAAAATAGAGTAATTAGTATACACTAAGAGTATAGATTCCCTGGGGCTTAAGGGTTTAGTTATACCCACCAGGGGTAATTTTTTATTCAGCGGGCAGACAGTCAGCGCCGTCGCTAGTGGTGGCTGATGCTGGATTAGTTTTGCCTCAGCATTTTTTATTTAATTGCAAGTACAATAGCTTACTTGGCAA
>DAOWJG010000103.1 GCA_030640485.1 Dehalococcoidales bacterium
GCGGACATCTATGCTTATTGGAGAAAAATCTTAGAAAGGAGAAATGTAGAGATGTTAATTACCCCAAGTTCATTAGCTGTCCTGGGCGGTGCCATTGCCCTAGCCGGAGGCCTGTTAGGCTCGTCAATAGGTATCGCTACTTCGGCGTCTGCTGGAACTGCCACCCTGTCTGAGGACCGGGGACAGTTCCGAAACGTCATCGTGCTTTCGTCGCTGCCGATGACGCAGAGCTTCTATGGACTAATAGTGCTCATAATCATTGTGACGGCGGTAGTGCCGAAGTTGCCGGAGACAGGCGGCGCTGGTTTTATGGTATTTGGTATCGGAATTATGACCGCCGCTGCGGAGTGCTTTTCGGCAATACATCAGGGTAATGTGTGTGCCTCCGGTATATCGCTGCTCCCCAAAACTAAAGGGCAGATATTTACTAATGCCATGATGTTAGCCGTGTTCGTTGAGCTGATACGGGTTCTGGGACTGGTGTTTACCATAATGGCATTAAGCATGTTAGGACTTATGTAGGGGTGTCGCATGACAGGAATGGAGAAAATAGGTGAAGCTATCCTGGATAAGGTAAAAGCCGAGGCGGCTGACATAGTAAAGGATGCCGAGGCTAAGGCGAAGCAGGAAATAGAGCAGGCGAAAAAGCAGCAGGTAGCCAGACTGGAAGAAGGGAAGACTAAATTGCTCCAGGAAGCCAGGGAGGAGGCTACCCGAATTGAGGCTCAAGCGTTGGTGAAGGCGCGTCAGGAGCTCTCACGGGCTAAAGCCGACGTAATCGATGAGATAATCAACCGAGTAAAAAAGGGGCTAGTGGGAATTTCAAGCGATAAAAGCTCCTTTGTGGGTCTGATTAAGGAGGCTATCGATACGCTTGGGGTTAGTAAGGGCCGGGTTTATGTCTCAGCTAAGGATATGACCACAGTGAAAAAACTCGTGGAGAAGGATAAAGAGTTAGCCAGTAAGATAGCGGAAATCAGGGAACATCACGGTATGGGGGGCGTTATCGTCGAGGACATTGATGGCAAAATCAGAATCGATAATACCTATGAGACCAGGCTTGAGATGTTACTGCCCAGGTTACTGCCTGAAGTCGGTAAGGAGCTTTTTTAAGGTTTATAGGAGTTAGCTTTGCCCAACGCAAAATATGCCTTTGTGTCGGCTTATCTAAAGGGTGCCGAGGCTAAAATTTTGACCTCGGAGCATGTAGACAGGATGGCGAAGGTATCCAATATCCAGGATGTGGTGTCCAGCGTCCGGGAGGTATTGGAAATCATTAAAGACACCGATGTCGGCAGGTACCTTGAAGAGGCGCTGGTTAAAACCTTTGATGATGCCGATAGGTATTTGTGGCGCTATTTTGGTGATTGTCTTGAGCGTTTGCAGTGGTTAAAACTGGTGCCGGCTGACATACGTAAGGTAGTAAAAGCATACCTGGTGAAGTACGATGTCATCAACATTAAGGCCACGCTTCAGGGTATGGCCACGGGTAAGAAGGCTAACCTGATACCGATGGGTGTTCTTCATACTCAGGGGCTGCTAGATGAGCTTTCCGGTGCCGAAAATGTTGATGATGTTATCGAGATACTGATGGCGTGCAAGTTAGGGGCTTATGCTGATATTCTCAGGGGATACTCGGTGGAAGAGACGAAGTCAAAATTCCTGATCGAGGCTAGGTTGGATGGGGAGTATTATAAGAACCTACTGAACGTGCCCAAGGGTATACCCGATGGCACTCTGCTGGCTAAAGCCTTTAGCATAAGCATAGATATGACGAATTTATCGCTTATAAATAGAGCCATAATTGAGGGGATGGGTTCAGAAGCCGGTGAATTTATAGTGAGCGGTGGCTATATGATTTCGGATAAAGTGGCTCGGGATTTACTCTCCCGTAAGTTGGCTGATATGCCCAGCGCCTTAGGGATTGCTCAATATCGGGAGATAGCGGAGGAAGTAGTCGCTGGCTACGGTAGAACTAGGAGTATCACCGCTGTTGAGGAGATTATTGATAAGCACAAGTTCCGATTGCTTAAGGAGATACTGTCGCCGAGGGTGCTCACGCCTTTGGTGATAGCCTGGTATTTAATCGTTAAAGAGGTTGAAATAAGAAACCTGAGGCTAATTCTGAAGGCAACCTTTGACGGTATACCCGTGGAAGAAGTAAGGGAGTATCTGGTCTCCGCATGATAAATATTAAGCACTTGGAGATAGCGGTTATTGGGGATGAAGACTTAGTCAGTGGGCTGAGGCTGGCTGGTGTGCGCCGCTATCGGATAGTAAAAGATGGGGATAGCGAAGAGGTTAGGCAGGCTCTTACCGAATTTATGGGTGAGCCTAGTATTGGCATAATAGTGATGTTGGAAGACTTCGTGGGATATGTTGAAGATTTGGTGGCTCAAGCTAGAGAAAAGAAAACTTCGCCCTTTGTAGTGATCGAGGTGCCATCAAAATATGGTACCCGCTATGGTGATGTCGCTCAGTATTACAAGGCGTATATCAGGAAGTTTATCGGCTTTGATATAGAAATCTAAGCGTGTTTTATGGAGGTGGTAAGATTATGGGTAAGATATGGCGGATTTCAGGCCCTCTGGTTATCGGTGAGGAGATGAGAGGGGCCCAGGTTTACGAGATTGTTGAGATCGGTAACCAGGGGCTCGTCGGTGAGGTAATTGGTCTGGAAGAAGACAAGGCAATAATCCAGGCGCATGAGGATACCCTGGAGATGAAGGTCGGGGAAGTGATTAGAGGGACGGGGTCGATTCTAACTGCCGAGTTAGGTCCCGGGGTGGTGGGCTCCATTTATGATGGGCTGCAAAAATCCCTGACGGTTTTAATGGAAGAGGGCTCGTTTCTGAAACGGGGGGCTAAAGTATCTTCGCTACCGCGGGACAAGAAATGGTCGTTCTCGCCCACAGTTAAGGTCGGGGATAGAGTCAGTGAAGGAGACATAATCGGAACTGTGCCCGAGACCCATCTTGTGGAGCACCGAATAATGGTGCCGGTGGGTATGCAGGGGGTGATAAAGGAGATAGGTGAGGGTGAGTATACTATTGAGGAACCGGTAGCCCGCCTGGAGGATAATGGTGAGGTAAAAGAGATCATCATGATGCAGAAATGGCCGGTAAGGAAGCCCAGACCCTATAAGCGGCGGTTTGCCCCTTCGAAACTATTGGTTACCGGTATGAGAATTCTCGACTATATGTTTCCGCTGGCTCTCGGTGGCAAGGCTGCCATACCCGGCGGTTTTGGTACTGGAAAGACGGTGGCTTTACAGCAGCTTGCCCGATGGGCTCAGACACAGCTAAACATCTACGTTGGCTGCGGCGAGCGAGGCAATGAGATGGCTGATGTGCTCTATAGCTTCAGGCAGCTTAAAGAACCAACCTCCGGTCACTTGCTGCAGGAGAAAGAGATATTTATCGCTAATACCTCCAATATGCCGGTGGTGGCTAGGGAAGCCAGCATCTTTGTCGGTATTACCCTGGCGGAGTACTTCCGGGATATGGGTTATGATGTGCTGCTGGTGGCTGATTCCACCTCAAGGTGGGCGGAAGCGATGAGGGAGATTGGCGGCAGGCTTGAAGAGATACCGGGCGAGGAAGGTTTTCCTGCCTACTTGGGTTCGCGGCTTTCTTCGTTTTACGAGCGGGCGGGACTGGTGGAATGTCTGGGTAGTCCAGCAAGACAGGGTTCGGTAACCGTCGCCGGAGCCGTTAGCCCGCCGGGGGCTGACTTCAGCGAACCGGTAACTCAGAATACACTCAGAATAGTAGACGCTTTCTATTCGCTGGATGTGGCACTGTCCAACAAAAGGCATTTCCCGGCCATAAACTGGCTCACCAGTTACAGCCTTTATGTGGATGATGTTAGGGATTGGTGGTCTGAGGTCAGCCCGGAGTGGGATGAGACTCGAGCCACTGCCCTAAAGCTTCTCCAGCAGGAGGCTGAGTTGGAAGAGATTGTCAGGCTGGTAGGCCCGGAGGCCTTACCCGAAGGGGATAAGCTGGTTCTTCTGGTAACGAGAATGATACGCGAGGATTTCCTAATGCAGAGTGCCTACCATGAGGTTGATACCTATTGCGTGCCCCTCAAAGCGCAACTGATGCTCAGAACCATAATCCAGTTTTATGAGCTAGCCCAGAAGATGCTGGATTCAGGAGTAACTGTCGCCGAAGTCCGCTCATCTCCCCTAGTACCGCGAATATCCCGAATGAAGGATATACCCAACGATGCTATTGAACCAAGGATTAAGGAGTTATGGTCTGATATGGAAGCGGGCCTGGTAGTCCACAAAGGATGCATGTCATGACTTCATCTTCACTCTATGTAAAAGAAACGCAGGCAATCACCCGCACCAAGGGTTCTCTACTGATAGCGGAGAGCATCCCGGATATAAAATATGGTGAGATAGTTGATGTTGTCCTGTCTAATGGTGAGGTGAAACGTGGTCAAGCGATCGACATCAGTAAGGAAGTAACAGTAGTCCAGGTGTTTGGCGGCGTCAGCGAGGTCGACCTCGTTGGCAGCAAGGTAAGATGTAAGGGTGAGACCCTAAAGCTGGCGGTATCCAGGGACATCCTGGGCCGGATCTTTGATGGCATGGGCGAGCCGATAGATGGGGGACCATCAGTAATCCCGGAGGATTATCTGGATGTTAACGGCGAACCGATTAACCCGGCCAGTCGGATGCCTCCTGCCGAATTTATTGAGACCGGTATCTCGGCGATTGACGGTCTAAACGCCTTGGTCAGGGGGCAGAAGCTACCTATATTCAGTGGCTCTGGGCTACCTCACAACCGAATTGCGGCGCAGATAATCAGGCAGGCGGCAGTTAAGGGGACCGAGGAGCAGTTTGCCATGGTGTTTGCGGCTATTGGTGTGAGCTACGATGACGCCGCTTATTTTATGAAGGGTCTGGAACAGACCGGCGCTCGAGAAAGAACCGTAGCCTTCATTAACACCGCCTCCAACCCGGTTATTGAGCGAATCTCAACACCCCGATTAGCCCTGACGGCAGGGGAGTACCTGGCCTGGAAGCAAGGTATGCACGTCTTGGTTATCCTGACCGACATGACCAATTATTGCGAAGCACTCCGTGAACTCTCGGCAATGCGGGAAGAGATACCATCGCGGCGAGGATACCCGGGATATATGTATACTGACCTGGCTATGATGTACGAACGGGCGGGCCGGATTTTGGGGAACGAGGGTTCGATAACCATAATGCCTATCCTGACCATGCCCGATGATGATATAACGCATCCCATACC
>DAOWJG010000002.1 GCA_030640485.1 Dehalococcoidales bacterium
ACACTAAAGTAGCTGAGGTGCTGGCTAATATAGAAGATGTATCTCTAGCTGGCTGGCGCCAGGCGGCAAGCAAGTGCCATCTGGATGTGGATTTCTATGCTCACCAGAGATGGGATACAGATAAAGAACTGCCGTGGGCAATAGTGGGTTCCGGGACTGAACCCGAACACCATAATTGAAAACCTTCCTCAAGACAGATGTTCTAGCTGCCTTCGTATCGTCCTAGCAGGGATAGCTAAATTCAAAGGACATGGCACCCATGTTCTTCTTAAATGTTCCGGCACCTTTAAACAGGGAGCAATCTTTACACACCGGCGAACAGTGGATGAATATAGCCGAAGGTAGGTAAAAGTCGGGAAACGAAGTATTTATAGATGAAACGTAGACAAAATTGGAGAAGGAAGTCTTTATAGATTCTTCTTAGCCCATTTAATGGCGTTCAGGAAAATCTTAAGGCCGTCTCCATATTTCTTGGCGCCCTCTCTGGTCCAGCGGGGATGCTGGGTGCCCCGGATGTGGCGCTCAGGGTGGGGCATTAAGGCAAAAATGCGCCCCGAGCTATCACAAATGCCGGCAATATCTCCCACCGAACCACTGGGGTTATAGGGATAGCCAGCGTTAGTGTTTCCATGCTCGTCAGTATAATATAGGACTATATTTAAATCGGCTAAAGCCTCACTAGTGGCGACAACTTTGCCCTCACCATTAGCCACCGGCAGGTACAGGCTCTCAATCCCCTTGGTGAACAGACACGGGCTGTCCTGATTCACCTTAAGACATACCCAGCGGCACTCAAATCTACCGGAATCATTAGCGGCTAAAGTTATCGCCTGCCCTCCGCCGTTATGTGTCCCCGGCAGGATACCAGCCTTGACCAGCACCTGAAGGCCGTTGCAGATGCCTAGGATTAGCCCGCCACGGTCGATGAAATTCTGGATATCCTCACCCAGCTTTAATTTAAGCTCGTTGGCAAGCACCTTGCCAGCGCTGATATCATCACCGTAGGTAAAGCCGCCGGGAATAACCAGTATCTGGTAGTCGGAGAGCTGTTCCTCACGGCGGATTAGCTGGTTAACATGAACCTGAGACGTGATGGCTCCTGCCTGCTGGAAGGCAAAAGCCGTTTCCATGTCACAATTTGTCCCCGGGGCACGCAGTATCAGCGTTCGTACTTTAGCCATTTTTAGCCTCACCACCGGAGTGGTTTTTGCCATGCCTTCTTGAGCTCGTCAAGTGATTTAATTAGAATTCGCTGACCATCTAGTCCGTATACTTCCAGCACTTCTGAATCAGTGACCTGACCAATAGCCGCCAGGCTAACGCCCTTCATTGTCTCTCTAAATTCCACCTCGCTCTCGGGGGCTACTTCCACCAGAAAACGGCTGTTTGATTCCGAGAAAAGCACAAAATCATCACGGTCGATGGGCTCGCCGAGCGGCACCGATCTTAGATGGGCTAGCGCCCCCAGCCCCCCAGCAAACGCCATCTCGGCAATGGCGACGCCAATGCCTCCCTCACTCAGGTCATGACAGGCTCTAACCAGGCCCTTCCTGGTAGCCAGGCTCAACCTTTCCATGAGCTGTTTTCCCTGGCTGGGACTTACCTTGGGTACGCTATTTCCGATAAAGCCATTAAGCCTGAAATACTCCGAACCGCCAAGCTCATTCTGGGTGGTGCCTACCAGATAAATGAGGTCGCTAGCTTGTTTGAAATCCATGGATACGGCGCGGCTCACCTCATCCATAATGCCTATTGCCGAGATAAGCAGGGTATGGGGGATAGAGATAACCTTGCCTTCATATTCAAACTCGTTATAGAGGCTGTCCTTACCCGAAATAAACGGGGTCTCATAGACAAGCGCCGTATCGTAGCAAGCCTGGGCTGCCCTTACCAGAGCGCCG
The DNA here is from genome assembly GCA_030640485.1 of Dehalococcoidales bacterium. Classification (GTDB taxonomy): domain Bacteria; phylum Chloroflexota; class Dehalococcoidia; order Dehalococcoidales; family UBA5760; genus UBA5760. Next base: position 1,902 of record DAOWJG010000002.1, read on the forward strand.
AGTATTTCGGGCTGCTGGACATTACCCCAGCAGAAGTTGTCCAGCAGGGCTATCCGCGATAGACTACCGCCGACGGCGATAATCTGTCTTAAGGCTTCATCGATGGCTGAGGCAGCCATCCAGTAGGGGTCTATCTCTCCATATCTGGGGTTTATGCCGCAAGCCACGATGGCCCCCATCTCCGAGCCTAAGACCGGCCTGATGATGGCGGCATCGCCCGGCCCGTCGTTTTCCTTTCCCACCAGGGGCTTGAGGATGCTACCCCCCTGTACCTCATGGTCGTACTGGCGTATTACCCACTCCTTGCTGCATACATTCCACGAGCTAAGAATGCTGAGTAAGGATTCACTCAGGTCATCGGGGCAGGGGAAATCTGGCTCAATATGCTGTGGCGATATCCATACTGCCTCTCGCCTCACCTGCGGGATGCCGTGGTGCAGAAATTCCATGTCGAGGTCACATACCATATTCCCCTGATAGAAAAGCCTGAGCCGCCGGTCATCGGTAAACTCGCCGATAACCACGGCCTCAACATCTTCACCGGCAAAAAGGGTTAGCAGTTCGGTAGCGTTCTGTGGGGGGACTGCCAGCACCATGCGCTCCTGAGATTCTGACACCCAAATCTCCGTATAGGAAAGCCCGGCATACTTGAGGGGCACCCTGTCCAGGTAAACCCTGACTCCGGTACTGGCTCCCATTTCACCTACCGCTGAGGAAAGCCCCCCACCCCCGCAGTCAGTTATCCGGGAGTAGAGACGGCGGTCTCGAGCCCCAAGCAGGGTGTCAATGACCTTTTTCTCCACAATGGGATTACCAATCTGCACCGCGCTGTAAGAAGACGTGCTTGACTCTTCGGTGAGCTGCTCTGAGGCAAAGGTGACGCCGTGGATACCATCACGACCGGTTCTACCCCCGACCAGTACCACTAGGTCACCGGGCTGCTGTTGCCCTCTTTGGGCAACTTCTTTAGGTAGCAGTCCCAGTGTGCCGCAGAAGACCAGGGGATTAGCCAGATAGCGCTCGTCAAAGAGTATGGCACCGTTAAGGGTGGGTATCCCCAGACGGTTGCCGTAGTCGGCTACCCCGGCCCGAACCCCCTTAAAGATACGCCGCGGATGTAGCACACCCTTAGGCAGTTTTTCATGTGGGAAATCAGGGGGGGCAAAACAGAAGATATCGGTGTTCAATATCGGTTTGGCACCTAAGCCAGTGCCCAGCGGGTCTCGAACCACCCCGCCGATACCGGTAGCCGCCCCGCCATAGGGCTCAATTGCTGATGGGTGATTGTGGGTCTCAACCTTAAAGCACAGTGCCCAGTGGCCATCAAAATCAATCGCCCCCGCATTATCGATAAAAACAGAGAGGCACCATGGTTTGCCCAGTTCCTCGGTTACCTTCATGATGGTGCTCTTAATTAGGTTGTTAGTGACTTTTTCGCCAAGCTTGATTTGGGCCTTAAATGTCTTATGGACGCAGTGTTCCGACCAGGTTTGAGCCAGCGTCTCCAGTTCAGCATCAGTGGGGTTGCGCCCCTGCTTTTGAAAATAGGCGGTAATAGTCTTAAGCTCATCTTCGCTAAACCCAAACTCCTGCCCTGCCTGCCCGACGTCAACCTCTTTTAGG
>DAOWJG010000114.1 GCA_030640485.1 Dehalococcoidales bacterium
CTTGACGGATGAAGTGGATTGGAGCATCTACATGTGTTCCAGAATGTGCTCCCATTGAAATCGCAGACAGGTTGGCAGTATCTCCATGCTCCATATCCTTGACTAGCTTGATGGCGACTGGAGGATCACCAGGCCAGTGCACCATCGCATCTCTTATAGGTACTGAAATATCAATCCAAGGCTTTTTGCCTTATCCATCATGTAGTAACTCCTCTCATTGCTGACGAGAGTTACATTGTTGCCTGACAGGCATAGCGTACTCCTTCAGAAAGGGTTGGATAAGCGTGAAGGGTGTTGCCGATATCGGAAACGCTCATGCCACCAGCCATCGCTGCAGCTACCTCATGAATCAGGCTTGAGGCTTCTGCCCCCACGATATGGCCTCCCAGGATACGACCAGAGCCTCCTTCCGCTACGATCTTGATAAACCCGTAAGTCTCGTCTGAGACTATAGCACGAGTCAAATTGGCATAGTCGAATTTCCCCACCTTCACGTTGTATCCCTTTTCCCGTGCCTGTCTCTCGGTAAAGCCGACACTGGCCACCTCCGGGTCACAGAAGGTAGCTCTGGGCAACACATCATAGCTTAGTTCAATGTTCTTGCCACCAACAGCATTCATTACTGCCGTCTTGCCCTGCTCCCCGGCAACAAAGGTGAAAAGAAATGTTCCGGTAATATCACCGGCAGCCCAAATATGTGGTACATTTGTTTTCAGCGACGCATCAACAGCGATACCTTTTTTACCGGCTTCAATGCCTGCTGCTGGCAGGTTTAAATCATCAATAGCCGGTCTGCGGCCGGTTGCTACCAGTATGCTATCATGCTCGGTTCTCTTTTCTTGCCCATTCTGTCTCTTAGTTATTATGAGTTTCCCGGAACTGGTTGATTCTACCCCGCTTACCATAACCGAAGTAAATACTGAAATCCCCTGTTTCTCGAAGAAGCCAAGCACAGCCTGCGATACCTCCTCATCTTCCCCGATCAATATCCTATCAAGCGCTTCGTATATGGTTACTCTGGAACCGAAAGCAGCAAATACCTGAGCAAACTCTACTCCGATAGGTCCACCGCCAATGATTGCAAGCCTTTCCGGCACGCGTTCCAACTCCAGTGCTTCAACATTTGTGATATGGCCTGTCTCCCTTAGTCCGGGTATGGGCGGTACAGCCGCCATGGAACCGGCAGTAATGATAATCTTGTCTGCCTTGATAACCTCATCTGCAACCTTGACTTCATTTGGGGATATAAAGGATGCACTGCCACGAAATAGTTGAATACCCTGCCTGGTCCATCTTTCATCACGCCCGGTTGCTATGCCTGAGATAATCCTGTCTTTGAATGCTTTCACTTTCTTGTACTCAGCTGCGTTGCTTATCGTCGGTAGCCCGAAGAAGTCCGTAGTTTTCATCTTCTTGTAAGCCCGGGCGGCGTGTACTAGAGCCTTGGTAGGAATGCAGGCATGAAATATGCAGTCACCACCAATCGGTCCCTTCTCAATCATAGCAATTGAATCGGTGTACTGCTTGGCAGTACCCGCAGCATACTCTCCTGCGATACCCGCTCCAATTATCAGAACGTCTACGTTAGCCATTTATGACCTCCTTATTGACTAATCACCTTCACTGCTTCAAAAACCGACTGCGTTTCTATCGGCATCCCCTTGCTTCGCTCAAATGCTACGTGTGATCTACCCCCAGTAATTAGCCCACCTTATAAGTTAGTCTTGATGCCATAATTACTTCCGGAGCAGGATGACGATAACCCAAGGAGCTATGCGGCCGCACCTGATTTTACTCCTTACGTCACTACTCAATCAATATCCGCGCCTCAGTTAACATCCTAAATATTGATTGATATTGGGCAACAATCTAGCGGAAGGTGTAATCGTCATAATATACCTAAGGCACAATACTGCTGTAGTAACCATTCATAACTTGAGCAACATCTCAGATCTCACTCATATCTCAGTACTTCAATGGGATTAAGGCGTGAAGCACGTCGCGCCGGTAAGAATCCAAAAAGAAAACCTACCCACAATCACTAATAGCCACTACCAATCACGACACAGGCTCTTGACAAGCACAACACCGACTGATTAAAGTATTCTTTGTGAGCGATCTGCGCCTTACCGCGCAATCACCTTAAGGAGAGAGGACTATGGCAGAAGTTAGAGCAAAATATATATCTGGTGAATTGAGCAGGGTAATACCGTTAAGGTTACTACCGGGGACAGACTTGATGACTGGCCTCAAGAAGGTCTGCGAGGAGAACGGTGTTCGTCACGGCACTATTCTGAGTGCTATTGGTACATTACGCCAGTTGACGATCCAGATCTTCGTTCCCAAAGAGAAAGCAAAGCTTGGCGCCGGTTATGACCCACCGCAGACTATACCCGGCCCCATAGAGATAATGGGGATTCAGGGGGTCATCTTTGAAACAGAAAATGGCGAAGTGGCTCTACATTTGCACGGTGTCTTCTGCGATAAGGAGGGGAAGACGCTTGGCGGGCATATGGTGCCCGACGGGAACCCCATTCTAGCAACTCTGGATGCGGTTATCGGTGAGGTTTCCGGCGTCAGGATGATGCGGAGGTATGACGAGGAAACCGACCTCAATCTCTTTAGTCCGGAACCCCCTTGAACAGGCAAGCGAAGCTCCTTAGCCCTGCAAGGCAGCCAACTAGCGTATAGAGACCCAGGCATTGAGGTTGCCTGCGAAATGCTTTTATTCGCCTATAAGGTTAATAACGGCTGTGCTTATATTCAGCTGGCCAGTTAACTCTCCAGCTGAATAACACCACGAAAGGCATAGCCACCCCTGTCCTTCCTGCTTATATGGACGAGAGGGTCCATTTTACGCTATAATCAGCAGGAAAAAGTTTCTATCAAGGTCTATTTTGTTAAAAAATTACAGCTGTGGCGAATTAAATAAAAAGTACGTGGGTGCCGAGGTAACGCTGGCTGGGTGGGTGGACCGACGCCGTGACCACGGCGGACTGGTATTCATTGACCTCCGCGACCGAGAAGGCATTGTTCAGGTGGTATTTAACCCCGAGGTCTCGAAACTGTGTCACCGGGTAGCTAACGAGCTGCGCAGTGAGTATGTAGTTCAGGTTAGGGGTAGGGTTGCCCCCCGTCCCAAAGGAACGGAGAATCCTAGGTTGGCTACCGGGGAGATTGAGATTATCGCCGAGAATGCCGAGCTACTAAATCCTTCACAGACGCCTCCCTTCTACATCAATGAAGAGGCTGAGGTGGAGGAGAGCCTCCGGCTCAAATATCGCTATCTTGACCTGCGTCGACCTCGGATGAAGGAAAACCTCTTCCTTCGCCACCGAATAATAAAGTTCATTCGCGATTTTCTAGATGCTAGGGAATTTATTGAGGTCGAAACGCCAATCCTGATTAAGAGCCCCCCTGAGGGGGCTCGGGATTACCTGGTGCCCAGCCGCATTCACTCCGGCAGATTCTACGCCCTGCCTCAATCACCACAGCAGATGAAGCAGCTGCTGATGGTAGCCGGCATGGAGAAATACTTTCAAATCGCCAGGTGCTTCCGTGATGAGGACACCCGGGCTGACCGTCAGCCCGAATTCACTCAGCTTGATTTGGAAATGAGTTTTGTTGAGGAGGAGGACATCCTTAACCTGATTGAGGAGCTTTTTACCTCTCTGGTGGCGGTGGTTAAGCCCGAGATGCGTCTGATAAAACCCTTTCCCCGCCTTACCTACACTGAGGCGATGGAATGCTACGGCATCGATAAGCCTGATGTGCGCTTTGGACTAGAGATAAAAGACCTGAGCGATATTGCGGCTGAGACTACCTTTGCTATTTTTCATTCGGCTATTGCTGAGGGAGGTAAGGTAAAGGGTATCTATGCTCCCGGCGGTGCTAATTACACGCGCGGTCAGCTTGATGAGCTAAACCGGCTGGTTAGGGCTCTTGGGGCTGGGGGCTTGGTAACTATCTCCCTGGGTGCCCAGGCCGATAGCTTAAGTGAGCTAACCATGGGGATGATAAAGTCGGTAGCGGCTAAATACTTAACCTTAGACCAGATTAGAGACATGGCCAGCCGCCTGGAGGCAAAGCCGGGAGACCTGTTACTCATTATTGCCGGCAAGCCTGAGGTGGTTAGTGCCGCCTTGGGTGAACTACGTTGTGAGATGGGGCGGCGGCTTAAGCTAGCTGACCCCAATCTGCTTGCCTTTGCTTTTATTACTGATTTTCCGCTTTTAGGGTGGAACGAAAAGTCAGGACGGTGGGAAGCCGAGCACCATCCGTTTACGGCACCCCGGGATGAAGATATGCCCTTACTTGATAAAACCCCGGAAAAGGTAAGGGGCAGACACTATGATATTATCTGTAATGGGTATGAAATCGGTGGCGGTAGTCTTAGGATTCACACCAGCGGGCTCCAGAGAAAGATATTCAAACTGCTGGGCTACAGTGACATAGAGGTTGACGATCTTTTTGGGCATATGCTGGAGGCATTTGATTATGGTGCCCCGCCTCATGGTGGCATCGCTATCGGCATTGACCGTCTCGTAATGCTCCTGGCGGGAGAGAAGACTATCCGAGAGGTGATTGCCTTCCCCAAAACCCAGGAGGCTACTGATTTAACGTTTAAGGCACCGTCGCCGGTTACCGAGCAGCAGTTGACGGAATTACATTTGTGCCTACGGGAGGAAGAGTGAAGGTAACCAAAGATAAGGTAGAAAATAGGCAGGCATTTCTAACCGTTGAGATGGAACCGGCTGAGGTGGAAGAGTCTCTAGAAGAGGCCTATCGCCGCCTGGTTAAGAAAACGACCGTCCCGGGCTTTCGCAAGGGAAAGGCGCCGCGGGTTATGCTGGAGCGCTACCTCGGTAAAGAAAACCTCTTTGAGGATGCGCTAGATACTCTGATTCCTAGGGCTTATGAGGATGCCCTCAAGGAGCAGCAAATCGAGGCTTTTGCCCGTCCCTCGATTGAGATAACCCAGACTGGCCCGCTGGTATTTAAGGCAACGGTGCCGCTACCGCCCTGGGTTAAGCTCGGTGATTACCGTAATATTCAAGTGACACCACAGCCGTTAGAATTAAACGAAGATGATGTTAGTTCGGTGATTGAGGGACTGCGTCATCAGCAGGCTACCTGGGAGCCGGTAGAGCGGGCGGTAGCTTTTAATGATTTGGTAGTTTTTGATATCGAGAGTAGTGCTGATGGTAAGCCGTTTATCAATCAAAGGGGGGCTCAGTATCAGGTTCTGGAGAATCATCCCTTCCCGGTGCCCGGGTTTGCTCGGCAGCTATTGGGGATGAGTAGGGATGAAGAAAAGGAATTTGAGCTTCAGATTCCGCCAGATTATTCTAGAAGTGAGCTAGCCGACAAGGAGGCTTCCTTTAAGGTAAGGGTTGGCGAGGTAAAACAGGAAAGACTCCCCGAGCTAAATGATGAATTTGCCAAAGGAATTGACCCCAAGTTTGAAACCCTGGATTCATTGCGAAAACAGGTTGCTGATAACCTGAGGCTTAGAGCTGAAGAGAAGGTCAGGTTAGACTTTGAGGAGCGAGTTATAGAAGCAGTGGTTGACCGGACGGAGGTGGAGTTTCCTCCCTTCCTAGTAGAAACAGAGATTGACCGACTCCTTGACCAGCAGCTAAGGCACTGGCAGGAGAGTGGCCGGGGTTTAGAGGAGTACCTGGCCAGTATTAATAAGACTGAGGAGGAATTAAGGGAAGAACTGCGTTCTCCAGCTACCAAACGGGTTATTCGGTCACTGGTATTAGGCAAGATTAGCAAGGAGGAGAAAGTTGAGGCTAGTGGCTCTGAGATAGATGTTGAAATCGAGGATATGATGAAAGGTGCTGCCGGGGATAAAAAGGATGAATTTAGGAGACTCTTGAATGCACCACAGTCCCGCGAGTCAATTGGGGCATTGCTGGTCAGGCGGAAAACTATTCAGCGACTAACAGAAATAGCTGAGGGTTCAGATATAGGTAGTGAGACAACACAAAAGGAGGCACCGAAATGAATACCCAACCAATGAGCGTTATTCCGATGGTGATTGAAACTGGGGCTAGAGGAGAACGAGCTTTTGATATATATTCCCTTTTGTTGAAAGAGCGTATTGTTATGCTGGGAATGCCGATTAATGACCAGGTGGCTAATGTTATTATTGCCCAGCTTCTCTATCTGGAACGGGAAGACCCAGATAAGGACGTAAGCCTCTACATTAATTGCCCCGGTGGCATTATCAGTTCTGGTCTGGCTATTTATGACACCATGCAGCTGATACGCCCTGACGTATCAACCATCTGTGTGGGGATGGCGGCCAGCATGGGGACGGTGCTTCTTTGCTCCGGGACCAAGGGCAAGCGTTTTGCCCTGCCTAATGCTACCATACACCTGCATCAGGCGGTTGGCGGTGCCCAGGGACAGGCGGCCGATGTAGAAATCGCAGCTCGTGAGATTATGCGGTTACAGGCGCTACTGCGCGATATTCTGGTGAAACATACCGGTCAAACACTAGAAAAGGTAACTCATGACACTGACCGGGATTTCTACCTTAATCCGGTGCAGGCGGTAGAGTATGGCCTCGTAGATGAAATCCTCAGTAAGCCAGCAAAAGACAAAGTAGCCACCGATAAAAAGTAGCTATAGTGGCTTCGAGTATAGTTCCTGGTAGCGCTGCGCTAGCTGGTTAAGGGTAGGTAAGCCTTGTCTTGCCCCTATCTCGCTGATTGAGAACCGGGCGATAATATCACCGAGACGACCACATTCGGCAAGTCCCTTCCCTTTGAGTAAGCCGTAGAGGAATCCGGTGGCAAAGCCATCACCAGCCCCGGTGGTATCCGCTTGGACTATTCCATTCTGTTTGCCAGCCGGGACTATGTATTCCGTTTCAGCGTCCCTGATGTAGCCGGTAGCGGTCACTGTTCTGCGATTAGCTCTGTTGCCTAGCTCCAACTTCACTCCCTTACCCAGGGTAACGGCAACAATTTTGCAACCCTGCTTGAGACAGATCTTGGCGTCGCTTATAACGTCTTCGTCGGCAAGTTGCCTTATTTCATCCTGGTTAGTAAAGAGGACATGGGTCCGGCTTATGATGGGGCGGAGGGTCTTGAGCCCCTTTCGGGCATATAGCGCCCCGGGAGTAAAGCTGAGCCTGGCTGGTGAGTCTAAGCCGATCATCAAGTCCAGCAACATTTTGAACTGCTTATCATCAGCAAATGAAGAGATATGGAGCAGCCCGGCCTGGTTTATGTAGGTTAAATCTAGCTCATCCATCGTGAGCAGGTTATTGGCGTCGGGGGTGACATAGAGGGAGCGCCTCCCTTGCCTATCGCTAAGGCATAATACGGAGCCTGTTTTCGCTTTAGTGACTACTCTAATTTGACTGGTATCGACCCCAACTTTGTGAAAGTCCTTTATTAACAGCTTGCCTTCGGCGTCATCACCAACGATACCAATAAAGCCA
>DAOWJG010000107.1 GCA_030640485.1 Dehalococcoidales bacterium
ACTAATTCTATCGCCAGCTTTATATTTTCTTGCCTGTCGCCCTCATGCTGAAACAGCCGTCTTACTGGGTTATCACCAGGGTAGCGCTCCAGAATCAGCATCGCGGGTAGGGTGAGGGTGCCTTCAGACAAATCTGAGCCTATTGGCTTACCCATTTCCGCCTCATCACCAACAAAATCCAAAACGTCATCGACAATCTGAAAAGCCACACCCAGATTATAGCCGTATTCTTTCAGTGCCGTAACCATCTCTTCCGGAGCCTGGCTCAGCATAGCCCCGGACTCAGTAGCCAGGATAATCAGGGAGGCGGTCTTCGCCGAAATCCGTGCCAGGTACTGCTCGCGGGTCTGTTCCAGATTAAAGGCACCAAAAGCCTGCCCCAGTTCGCCATCGGCGATAGTCATAAGAGTTCGGGCAAAGCGCCTTATGACGCACAGATTTTGAGTATCACTGGCAAGCTCTTCAGCCTTGGCCAGCAGGTAATCTCCGAGGAGAATGGCTTTATCTTCGCCCCACAACTTGTTAATTGTGGGGCGACCGCGGCGAAGCGGAGAGTGGTCAATAGCATCGTCATGAACCAGGGTCGCGGTATGCAAAACCTCAATCGCTACCGCCATCGGTAGCAGGTGACTAAGGTCATAATTATAGAACCTGCCTGATAAGAGAACCAGGGCGGGACGGAGTCTCTTACCACCAGCCTTTAGGCTATGCTCAAGTAGCTTTGCTAGCCAGGGAGAGCTAACCTCACCGACATTCTTTAGCCCAGCCTCCACCTCGGCTAAATCTTCCTGAATCGGCTCGTAGATTGTGCTTAGCGACAAGAACCTCCTCCTCGACTACTTATTGTGACCCTGTCCCAAACGACTGACCTCTTCCTCAATTAACCCTTCATCAAGTTTAGAGAACAGGGGCTGTGGAGGCAGTAATTTCTGTCCCGGTGGTAGGAAATGCCACTCCCAACCGTCATCTTCTACATTCCCCTTAAAACCAAGAAACTCATGCAGCTTCTGAGAGCTAAAGGGTAAGAAGGGATACAGCACTGTTTTCAGTTGGGAAATTACGCTAAGGGCCACGTACAGGGATTTGGCTGCTGCCTGGCGGTCTTCTTTAATTACCTTCCAGGGCGACTTCTCCTCAAGATAACGGTTCGCCTCATGAGCTAAAGACATGGCTTCCATTATTGCTTGCTTGAAACGGCACTTGGAGAGAAGCTCGTCCATGTTTTTAAGAATCGTAAAAGAATTGATCTCTGATTGGGTATATTGGGTATGCTTAATTTCCTGAGTGTTCTTGACACCCATATCTTCACAAGTAGGCACACAGCCGTTGAAACTACGATAGGTAAAGGCGAGCACCCGATGCACCAGGTTCCCGTAAGTAGCCACCAGTTCATCATTATTACGGCGCACAAACTCACGCCAGGAAAAATTGGTGTCGCTGGTCTCCGGCATACCCGTCGATAACAGGTAACGCAGCGGGTCAGGGTCGTAACGCTCCAGGTAGTCAGGTAGCCAGACCGCCCAGTTACGGCTGGTAGAAAGCTTCCTGCCCTCAATAGTCAAGAACTCATTAGCCGGTATGTCATAGGGCAGATTCAGGTTGCCGTAGCCCATCAGCATCGCTGGCCAGATAATGGTATGAAAGACAATATTGTCTTTACCGATAAAGTTATATATTCTAGCGGTACTATCCTGCCAATAGTCACGCCACTTTTCTTCATCTCCCCGAAGCTGTGCCCACTCCTTAGCCGCGGAAAGGTAGCCAATGACCGCCTCAAACCACACGTATAAACGCTTACCCTCAAATCCATCTACCGGCACCGACACCCCCCAATCAATATCCCGGGTAATTGCCCGGTCCTTAAGCCCCCCTTCCAGATAGCGCAGGGTAAAGTTGAGGACATTCAGCCGCCAGTGGGTCTGCCGTCTCACCCAATCCAAAAGCCGGTCCTGAAAAACGGAGAGCCGGAAAAAGAAGTGCTCCGAATCTCTAAACTCAGGAGTACCCCCACAGAAGGAACAGCGTGGGCCAGTTAGCTCAGCCGGATTTAGAGGTTTACCACAATCATCACACTGGTCACCCCGCGCCCCGGCAGATTGACAGTAGGGACACGTGCCCTCAATATAGCGGTCAGACAGAAAGCGCTGGCAGTTGGGACAGAACGGCTGTGACACCGTAGCCCTGTAAATATAACCCTTGTTAAGCAGGGTAAGGAAAAAATCCTGTGATACCGCAGCGTGGTTAGCCGTGCCCGTAGTAGTAAATAGATCAAAAGAGATGCCCAACCTCTGCCACGAATCCAGAAACCCCTGGTGATAGTAGCTGGCCATCTCCTGCGGTTTTTTCCCTTCCCTTTCAGCCTTAAGGGTTATCGGCGTGCCGTGCTGGTCGGAACCCGATACCATTAAAACCTCACTGCCCCTGGCGCGATGATACCGGGCAAATATATCCGGGGGCAGATATGCCCCAGCAATATGCCCCAGATGTAGCGGGCCGTCAGCATAGGGCCAGGCTACCCCAATAAAAATCCTCTCAACCATAACCTTCCCCTCTAAGTTGGTAATACTCGACTACAGGCTAATAACAGGATCCTATGCTTACACCGAAGGGTCTTTATACCCATTTCAAAGGTTTAGAAATCATTCGGGAAAGAAGGTGAGCACCCGCTCCCGCTTCTCTTCTTTATAGTGAGCATACCCCTTCTCCAGACTGCAATCCACACACAGATGCTTTTTCTCACCACTCGCCTCTTCAATAAACAGGTAACGCTCGGCATGTGGGATAAGGCGGTGACATTCGTCACACTGAACGTTGCCTAAAGATATACACCCTCGACGCATTTGGTAACTCCTCCCCAGGTTAATACAAACCTTTAATAACTCAAGGCAATTTAAGCCAGGCTCGATACAGTTCCTTTCGGGACAAACCCGTTTCCTTAGCCACCCTGGCGATCGCTTCTCTAGCCTTTATCCCGGACAGACGCAGGCTACTTAACTGACGCTCAATATCCTCGGTAAGTCGTGGCTTCTCCTCTTCCCTACCGGCAATAACTAGGGTAAACTCCCCCCGCGGCTGGGTAAAGTATTCCAGAGCCCCACTTACTACCCCCCGGAAAACCTCCTCATGAATCTTGGTTAGCTCGCGACACACCGCCAGCTTCCTATCCCCCAGAACATTCAGAACATCTTCCAAGGCAGCGCGCAAGCGGTGAGGTGATTCTAAAGCGACAATAGTGCCCCGTTCATCAGCCACTGACTCCAGCATCCGCTGCCGGCTACCCGCCCTCCGAGGTAGAAAACCCAGGTAGATAAACCTTTCGGTGGGCAGTCCAGAAGTAACCAGCGCCGTGATAACGGCTGATGGCCCGGGAACAGGCACTACCGGGATACCGCGCTCATTAGCCGCCACAATTAATTCATAGCCCGGGTCCGACATCCCTGGCATCCCGGCATCAGAAACGAGCGCCACATCACCACCTTCAAGATAGTTTAGAATATAACCCAGCTTAGCCCACTTATTGTGCTCATGATAGCTTACTATCGATGTCTTAATCTCATAAGTCGTAAGAAGCTTTTTTGTGCGGCGGGTGTCTTCAGCCGCGATGAGCTTCACCTCTCGCAAGGTACGCAGAGCCCGCAAGGAAATATCCTCCAGATTACCGATAGGAGTCGCCACCAGGTAAAGAGCTGGCATCGCTTTTTATCTTCCTCTAACCGAGTCTATTATAACTTTATACTTTATCACTCGTCTATACCCATTGACAAATGGGTATACTATTTATATTATTAATTGTAAACTTAGCGTAATCTTTTCCTAAAGGGGAAATAAGTCTCAATAAAGGAGCTATGATGAGACAGGTAGCTATTATAACAGTGACTTTTTCCCGGTCATTTTGTTATGGCAGGGCTACTTCCACAGAACAGCGACTATTAGATTGTGACTACCCCCCTTATAAAGAGGAGAGAGAAGAAAACTTCTCAAAGTAGCTTGGCCACTTTTAATCCCTTCACTAAGTAACCTGGTTAAAGTTCCTTGACTTTAGAGCCCTATCTTTGGTATAGTTCCTCTTTAAGAAAGGACGACAAAATGGCTCCTCAGTTTAAGCAGCTCAGGCGTGCCTACGGATTTGATGAAGTGGCGATAGTGCCGGGAGAGGTAACGATTAACCCCGACCAGACAAACATTGATTTCAAGATAGAGAACTTCACCTTCACCATCCCCGTTATCGCTTCTGCCATGGATGCGGTGACTGACGTTAACTCCGCTATCCTGATGAGTAAGCTAGGGGGACTGGCTGTTCTCCACCTAGAAGGGGTGCAAACCCGGTATGAGAAGCCCGAGGAGATACTCTCTGAAATTACTCAGGCGTCTGAGGCTGAGATTACCCCGCTACTCCAGAAGGTCTATTCTCAGCCGATTAAGGATAACCTCGTTGGCGAACGAATCGGGGCGATTAAAAAGGCCGGCGCTGTATGTGCTGTTTCGATAACACCAGCCAATACCAAACACCTGGCTCCGATAGCTGCTGAAGCTGGAACCGATATTCTTGTCGTCCAATCCACGGTCACCACCGCCCGGCATATATCTAAAAGCTATCGTGGACTAATCTTCTCTGAGCTTCGTAAATCTATACCCATCCCCATTATCGCCGGTAACTGTGTCAGCTACAGCGCCTGTTTGGAACTGATGAGGACGGGAATCTCTGGAGTCCTGGTAGGTGTCGGGCCCGGTGCTGCCTGTACCACCCGAGAAGTCCTCGGCGTCGGCGTCCCCCAGATAACAGCCACTATAGACTGCGCCGCCGCTAGAGACGAATATCAGCGTGAGTCGGGCCGATACGTGCCGATAATTACCGACGGTGGTTTTCGTAAGGGTGGAGACCTGTGTAAAGCCCTGGCCGCCGGGGCTGATGCAGTAATGCTCGGCTCTATTTTGGCTCAAGCCAAAGAGGCTCCCGGGCTGGGTCATCACTGGGGTATGTCCCATCCCCACCCAGCACTCCCCAGAGGCACTCGAATAAAGGTGGGTATCACCGGCTCACTGGAGCAGATCCTCTTTGGTCCAACTTCAGTCACCGATGGCAGCCAAAACCTCATCGGGGCAGTGCGCACCGCCATGGGTGTCTGCGGTGCCTTTACCATGCCAGAAATGCACCAGGCTGAGATGGTAGTAGCGCCAGCGATTACCAGCGAAGGAAAATTCTGGCAACTATCAAAGTCACTACACTAGTGCTATAATAGCAACCACTCAGATTTTTATACCTATCAAGCATCAGGAGTAGTTTGAATGCTGCACAAAATCTCCCTGGGAACCGCCAATATTGATAAATATCGCCTTATACAATCTAGGGAGCTTATTGATGAAGTTGTCAGTCTGGGGAAGGAGCTCAAGGGGCTGCGCCTGTGCCACATCAATTCAACCCCCTTTGGTGGTGGGGTAGCCGAACTTCTGGTTTCTTACATTCCCCTTTTGCGTGCCTTAGGCATTAAAGCCGACTGGCAGGTGATACGCGGTGACCGCCGCTTTTTTACCATTACCAAGGGACTGCACAATGCTCTCCAGGGCGCTCCGTTTGCAGAAATCAAAAAGTTAGGCATAAAAAGGAGATACCTAACTAATAATTTAGAAAATGCCCGCGAGCTTGACCCCAACTATGATGTCTTTGTCGTTAATGACCCTCAGCCAGCCGCCCTACGCCACTACTCATCAGACAACAAAGCTAAATGGATATGGCGCTGCCATGTAGATAGCTCACAACCAGACGCTACGGTGTGGAACTTCCTGCGACCCTATGTTGAAGAGCATGACGCGGCTGTTTTCACCACCCAGAAGTTCATACCCCAGGACCTTCGTCTAGCCAAAATTACGACTATGGCACCAGCTATTTGCGCCTTCAGCTCCAAGAATATGTTTATCAAAAAATATGTCTGCCGGGAATTGCTGGAAAACCTTGGCTTTGACCGCAACCGCTTTTTAGTTACCCAGGTATCCCGCTTTGACCGCTGGAAGGACCCCTTTGGTACCATGACTGCCTACCGATTGGCTAAACAAGAAATACCCGGCCTCCAGCTAGCCATGATAGGTAGCTTCGCCCAGGATGACCCCGAATCATGGGATATGTACGCCGCTCTCCACACCGAGGCCAATAAAGATGCCGACATGTTTGTCTATTCTAACCTGACTGGGATAGGTAACATGGAGGTCAATGCCTTTCAACGCGCCAGCGACGTGATTATTCAAAAATCAATCAGGGAGGGCTTCGGCTTGGTCGTCGCTGAGGCACTATGGAAAGAAAAGCCAGTAGTCGCCGGTAACGCTGGCGGTATCCCCCTGCAAATGACTGGCGAACTTAGCCACTACCTGGTAAATAGCGCCGAGGAATGTGCTGAGAAAATAGTCTATCTGCTGCGTAATCCAGCCGTTTGCCAGCGGTTAGGTGAGGAAGGCAAGAATATCGTTGCCCAGAACTTCCTTATGCCCCGACTGGCTAGAGACGAACTCAGACTGATAAAGAGCCTAGTGGGCAAGTAACCCTCCCTATCTAATGCCACGCACTATTAATCTTAAATAGCTTGCCTAATCAAACCGGCTTTAGGGGGTGCTGAGGTTAATAGAAGGGCATTAGGGGCTAGCTACTATAGACTTCTCACAATACGCCCACCATTTCGGAAGGAGTTCCCTGGCTTAGAAACGCCGGGCTACTGATGAGGAAGGCTAGCCCTCTAACTACCATAAAACGCCATATTATTCTTCTTCTTCGATTTCTTCTACACCAGATTCTACGCTAATTTGAGGCAGTAACGCCTTTACCTTGCCTCGCCTCTTCTGTGATGGGAAGGTTAGTTTATCAATCGTCTGTCGCAGCTTCCTTAATTCCCCCGAAGGTTGACTCACACCTACTCCCACGATGATGCCATCCACCCCGGCTTCCCACAGCATCTGAAGCTCACTAGCCGTCACCTTGGGTGATACCGAGACCAGCAAAGGCTTAACCATTAAGTCAGCAAAGTGCTGAAAACGCATTAGCTGCTGCCAGGTAAGAGATGAGCTACCCTCTCCTTCGCCAGCGATAAGTACCCCGTCCACCGGCAGTTCATCAATCGTCCTTAGTAAGCCATCATTTAGTGACGGCCCAACCTCCAATATCCTACCCACTTCAGTATCCTTCTTACTAGCTTCGGAACCCTTCTTGCCGGCTTCACTACTTTCAAAAATCCCCAGCGGTGTATCTGACGGGAAAATCACAAAGTCACAGTCCAGACCTTTTGCCTTTTGACTTTCTCGCCGCTTGCTGCCTCTTAGCCAGCCACCCCAGGGAATATCGGGCACAGCTTCAGAGCACTCATGAAGGGTTTTGGTGTCTATTTTTAATTCGGTAATAGATATTAGCCCGGCATCAGCCCCCGTTACCAAACTAGCTAGGTTACCAACCCCGGCCTGAGCCAAGCTGGCAACCAGCAGAATTTTAGGCTTGGGGGAGACCGATTGTCCCCGCCCGAACCCCATAGGCTGGGGCACAGCCTGCGAAGTGCGTTTTAATTTATCTATGAATCTGCTCATATACCAGCCCCCCCCGCTAGAAGAAAATTATAGAGGAAATCCCAGAGAAATTCAACAAAACCCGGTAACTTCTGAGCCTGCACTGCTTCCGGGCTGTTACTTTTGATTATGCTATGTTAATGTATTATATGATAAGGGTGCAAATACTCTTCGCTACCTGTTTCTCATCAATAGCAACCTGAATTTGTACCCAGGCTACCGAGGTATCAACCGGCGATTTAGGTATTGTGACCAAGACGGGTAGGCTCGTAAAATGTCCCTAGCTGGTTATGTCAATGCTGGTAACGGAACGCATCTATCAGTTTAGTAGTGTCTCAGGCGCTGGGCTATGGGGCGGAAACGTCTTCCTGCTGGCAGGTAATGAGCTGACTCTAGTTGATACTGGCTACCGAGGTGGGACCAAGCGCATACTTAAAGAGGTGGGACGGCTGGGCTATTATCCTTCCGACATCGCCAATATCATTATCACGCATCATCACGCTGACCACGTAGGCAACCTTGCCGCGCTGAAATTAGCAACTCAAGCCAAGGTTATCACTCACCCCGCTGATGCCCCTTATATCGATGGCCGGTTACCACCGCCAGGGCCGGCAGGACTGCGGTGGCTAAGTAAAGCCGTTCCCCTGCGCAGGCTATGGACTACTACCCCAGCCGCAGTCGACATGCCGGTTAATGATGGCGACCAGCTGCCAATACTTGATGGCATCAAGGTAGTGCACACTCCTGGTCATACCCCCGGGAGCATTTGTCTCTGGCTAAAACACCAGCGGCTAATCATTACCGGTGACCTACTTGCTAACAGGTTCCGGCTTAGTTTACCATCAAAGCCGTTTACTGCTGATATGGCACAGGAAATCCGCTCGATAGCGAAATTGGCCAGCCTAGACTTTGATATTGTCTGTTTTGGGCACGGTTCACCGCTTGTCGATAAGGCTCACCCTACCATTGTTAATTTTGCGGAGAGACTTGAGGGTAAGCATCAAAGAGTCCATTAGATTCGGAATCCAAGATTAAAGGGCAGGAGGCTGAGTTTCTCCGAAAAATAACCCACCTCGGCCGATTACAAAACCCTGAAGGAGCCAAGCACAAACATGACACAAATTTCACCTAAATCAAGACTCACCACCACTCTGCTTGCCGTCTTTCTTGGGGTGTTTGGTGCCCACCGATTATACCTAGAAAAGACAAAAACCGCACTCAGAATGCTTATTCTGAGTATGGCTGGGTTTTCAATTCTAGGAACCGTTCTAAGCGTCAGAGCCTACTCCATAGACCAAAGATATTTTGCTATTGACCTCGGGGTAGTGCTTGCCTCAGCTAGTATCATCCTTATCGTAGTGGGGATTTGGGCTTTCGTTGACTTCATAGTTATCGTTTCCGGAAAGATGACAGATAAGGACGGTAAATCCATTAAAAAATGGTAAAATTTAGCAATCTGAATCAAGGGTAACTGATCATTTTGTTCTGGCTCTGAATCAGACTAGGCTAAACCGACACTGGGTTGAGTGGTAGTAATAAGGTAGGACCTGGCTTACGCCATAGATAAGACCTGGTGTATTTTACCGGGAGTGAATAAATAACCTGGATTTTAGGATGCTCCAGACAAAAAAGAAACACCCCTACCGCCTGTGGTTTTGTGCCGAAGGGGCCAATTATCATGTTGGACGAAGCCCTTATCTCCTCATAAATAGCTTCGAGTACCTTCTTCGCCGCATAGGGGTTATCAGCGGGCACGTTTCTCAGCTCCACGGATGATTGCGAAAGTAAGTAGGAGTTGTTCTTCTCGGCATATTTTAGGTAGTTAAGATTACCGTCGCGTGGTGGATTGGTTATTAGCGCAATGGTCTTAGCCGGGTTGAAGTGCTTCCATACCGCGAGAGAGCGCTCCGGCTCAAAGCCCAAGAACAGAACGAGAACCGTCTGTTTTTCCAGTAAAATACTACCATAGAAGTTAGGTATGGTTGTTATTTGTGCCACTCCTTTAGTAAGCTTAGTTGGTAAATATGTTTGTGTCGTGTGAATCAGGCGAGGAAATCCCAGCTTCAGGTCAATTATCAGATAATTGAGAAGCTGCAGCAAGTAAATTTTAGTAAACCCACTAATGTCAACCGTGATGTAAGGGTTTTCCAGGTCTCGAGGCCCACACTGGTTCCAGATACCCTTGAGCTGAGCAATCCCCTCAACCGGGCCGTCCCGCTGGCACGAAATAACAAAGATGCCTTTGGAACTTTTTGTTCCCAGCATACTCTTTAAGCTATTGAGATTAGTATCGACCTGCTTCTTGTAAAGAGGCTCCTCGATAACAAAGATGGTGGAAAAGTTTGTCCGGTAGTTGCGCTCCATTTTTGAGGCACCGGCAAGACACCTCTCTTCAAAGCTGGCGCAACAGATAAAAAGGTCATCGGGACCATATTCATTTAACCTCGTCAGACGCTTAATCTCAGCAGACGGCTCGGCTGTATCCATCTTATTGACCCCTCTTTAATGTACGCCCTAGATTATTATAGCATAAGTTCTCTCCCCTGTGCCGTTTCCCAATCTGGTTTGTTCACCAACATAAATAAAAAAGACACAACAATTCTAGGGTCATCTCGTCATTGTTAACTTCTTGGTAGCGGGGGAATAGAGTGATTCCAGTGAATCTGTGGCGATATTATGTTTTCTAACCCCATCATTTTGTGCTACAATGCTTATGTTAACGAACGGTTCCTGTTTTCTCGCTAGGAAGCAACATGAAAGAGGATATTACTAGCTTTCTTAATTATCTCGCGGTGGAGAAGGGCTTTTCCCAAAATACCGTGGCCGCCTACCGCAATGACCTCCATCAATTAGCCAGCTTTGTTGAGGAAGCGGCAGCTAACCGCGATTCCATTCCATCATGGGCGGATTTTGGACGGCAGGGGATATTAAGCCATCTACTTAATCTCAAGGAGAGGAACTACGCGGCCACGACCATAGCCCGTAAGGTAGCGGCAATGAGGTCGTTCTTCAACTTTATGATGAACGAGGGTAACATTAAAGACAACCCCTCGCAGAATATTGCCTCACCAAAGGTGGGGCGGGCATTACCTAAACCTATCTCCATCAGTCAGGTTCGCCGTTTACTGGACGAGCCCACCAAGCAAGCTAGGCCGGAGGCCAAAAGGGACACCGCCATCCTGAACCTACTTTATGCCAGTGGGATGAGAGTGAGTGAGCTAGTATCCCTAAACCTGAATGATGTTGACATAAAAGGTGGCTTCGTACGCTGCTTCGGTAAGGGGCACAAAGAGCGGATTATCCCGATTGCTCCCCGGGCTGCCCAAGTCGTAGACGAATATGTAACCGAAGTTCGCCCTCGCCTGGCACATAACCAGGATGAGCGAGCGCTATTCCTTAACGCTCGGGGTGAGCGGCTGACGAGGCAGGGACTGTGGCAGATATTAAAGGAGTATGCCAAGTCAGTTGAGCTAGAAGGTATTACCCCACATACCCTGAGACATAGCTTTGCCACTCATATGCTGAGTGGTGGGGCTGACCTGAGGTCAGTTCAGGAACTGCTGGGGCATGCTAATATCTCAACGACACAGATTTACACCCACCTTACTACCGAGCATATCCGCCGTACCTACGAGAAGTCTCACCCCAGGGCTAAGTAATGAGGAGAGCGGTAGAAACGGTGATACGGAGGTTCTAGATGCCTAGTAAACCACGACGCAAGGGGGGAAAGCAG
>DAOWJG010000115.1 GCA_030640485.1 Dehalococcoidales bacterium
CTGAATGGTGGAAAGTATCGTGGCATAGGTGCTGGGGCGCCCGATACCATTCTGCTCCAGCACCTTAATCAGGGACGCTTCGGTGAAACGGGGTGGGGGTTGGGTAAAGTGCTGCTCCGGGGAAAGTCCGAGAAGCTCAAGCTCGTCGCCTTTTTCTAGTTGGGGGAGTATAGAACCTTTCCTGTCTTCCTTTTCGTCCTCATCCTTGCCGGCAGTATAGAGAATCATAAACCCGGGGAAGCTGGTAACCGAGCTTGAAGCTCTGAAGAGATATTTCGTTCTGGAATCTGAGCGCTTGGCTTCAATGTCTACCGTGGTGTTATTAAATAGAGCTGCCGACATCTGACTGGCCACCATTCGCTGCCAGATAAGCTGGTAAAGCTTGAATTGAGCCGCATTGAGTTGTTGCTTAATTAGGTTCGGCTCCCGCCAAATCTTGGTGGGGCGAATAGCTTCATGGGCTTCCTGGGCTCCTTTTACCGCGGTGGTGAAGGTGCGGGCGTGGGGTGGCATAAACTCAGCGCCATACCTTTCCCTGATGAGTTCTCTGGTTTCGGTTAGGGCGGCGTGGGCGACTCGGGTGGAGTCAGTGCGCATATAGGTGATAAGCCCGACGCTACCCTCACCACCGATGGGTAAGCCTTCGTAGAGCTGTTGGGCAATAGCCATGGTTTGCTTGGCGGTGAAGTGAAGTTTACGCCAGGCTTCCTGTTGCAGGGTGCTGGTGATAAACGGTGGGGCTGGCTGGCGGGTTACCCTTTTCGTCTTTGCTTTAATAACCCTATAGCCAGTATCTTTAAGCGCATCACAAAACTCAGTGGCTTCTTTCTCATTATGAATTTCTAGCTTGGTGCCATCAGTAAGGCCAACGAGCATAGCTCGAAATGATGGCATCCTGGCCGGTTTTTGCTTGACTAGTTCGGCCTCGATGGTCCAGTATTCTTCCGGGGTAAACTTAATAATCTCACGCTCCCGCTCGACAATAATCCTCAGCGCCACTGATTGCACCCTGCCGGCGGAGAGGCCGCGCCTTACCTTTTTCCAGAGGAGCGGGCTTATTTTATAACCGACCAGCCGGTCCATAATACGCCGTGCTTGCTGGGCGTTGACTAACTCCATATCTATGGAGCGTGGCTGCTTGAAGGCGCGCTTGATGGCTTCCTCGGTTATTTCATGGAAGACGACACGGCGGTAGGGCTTCCGGTCTGACCTGGTTACCTCAGCCAGGTGCCAGGCGATGGCTTCTCCCTCGCGGTCGGGGTCGGTAGCGAGATATATTGTAGTTGCCACTTTAGCGGCCTCTTTAAGCTCCTTCACCACCTTCTTTTTTTCTCGGGGCACCACATATTTCGGGGCGAAGCTGTTTTCTACGTCCACTCCTATCGCGCCTTTTGGCAGATCTCTGATATGACCCATTGACGCCTTTAGACTATAGTCCTTGCCCAGAATCCTGCCCAGCGTTCTGGCCTTGGCCGGTGATTCAACGATAACCAAACTCTTGTTCATAGCACGTCACTCTTTCTCTTCGTATCTAGTCTACTTTTATCATATATTTCTCTCTGGCTTCCCGGGCCAGAACATAATTCATTGTCCCCACCTGCTTGACCAGCCCCTTGAGCTCCATCATGGCTAGAGTACTGCTTACCTGCGACATGGGTAGACTACTATTGCGGCAGACCTCGTCAATATGGGTAGGGTCAGCACTTAGTTGCTTTATTAGCCGGGTTTCGGTGTCAGAGGCGGGGATGATCTCCTTAATTTCCATTTGGTGGGCTACCGCCGTCAGGTTCAGCTCCTCCAAAATATCGGTGTAGTTGTGAACCAGTTTAGCGCCTTCCTGAATGAGGTGGTTGGTGCCACTGCTGGCTGGCGAGAGGATACTACCGGGGATAGCCAATACCTCTCTATTCTGTTCCAGTGCCAGACGAGCCGTAATCATGGCCCCGCTGGTCTTACCGGCTTCGGTAACCAGAACCCCGAGACTCAGTCCGCTCATAATACGGTTACGCCGGGGGAAGTTCTCGGCCCGGGGTCTAGCGCCCAGCGGATACTCACTTACCAGAGCCCCCTGCTCCTTAATTCTACGAGCCAAATTAGCATTCTCGCTGGGATAGATAACATCAAGACCACAGCCAAATACGGCGACGGTTCTACCGACAGCTTCCAGGGCAGTCTGATGGGCTACGGAATCAATTCCTCTGGCTAGGCCACTGACAATGGTGATTTTACTTCGTGCCAGGTCAGCTACTATTTCCTCGGTTACCTGCCGTCCGTAGACGGTAGCCCGGCGGGTGCCGACTACCGCCAGGCACCACTCATCTTCAGGGAGCAGGGAACCCCTAACATAGATTATCGGTGGATAGTCATATATTTCTTTGAGACGAGATGGGTAGCCGGGGTCGTGCCAGGTAAATACCTTTACTCCATAGCGCTCTAGTTTTTCCATCTCGGCTTCCAGAGACAGCTTGGGGCGTCCGGCAGCGATAGCCCGTACTACCCGACTATCCAGGCCGGAGTGCTTCAGGTCAACCGGGTCAGCGTGCCAGGCGTTCTCTAGACTACCGAAATAATTCTCCAGTTGGGCAAGTCTTACGCGGCCAATGCCGGGTATCATACTAAAGCCCACCCAGTATTTAATGTCTTTCATACTTACTCCCAAAGTCTTTCTTGCTTCGAAAGCGATACTTTCTAGTGCTTCTGTACTTACTCCGTAGAGCAACGTCATTCTAGCATAGAGATGAACTACTGACAACGGGATTTTTATCAGCCTCACCCCATGTATCCCCATCTCCTTTAAGGGGAGGGGGGAATTAGAAAGAGAAGCCGAGCTTTTCTTAAACCTTTTACGACACCCCCCTCATTACTATACCAGAATAAAGGGAGAGGGAGGGGGATAAAGGGGCTAGGTTACAAAAAAGGGCTAGTGCTAATGAGGATAGGGTCTTAAAAAGGGATGGCGGAGAGGGTGGGATTCGAACCCACGGTAACCTTGCGGCTACACGCGCTTTCCAGGCGCGCCTGATAGGCCACTCCAGCACCTCTCCACGATAGGGTAAAC
>DAOWJG010000174.1 GCA_030640485.1 Dehalococcoidales bacterium
CCACCAACACCCACTAGAAGGTCATAACTACCCTGGCTGAGTTCCCTGGCGGCAGCATCTAGCTTGAGCAATGTGGGTTCCGGCTCTGCCTCGGAGAAAACATCCACTGAAATCTTAGCCCGGGACAGCCTGGCTTTCACCGGGTCTACCGGTCCTGCCTTATAGACCCCGGGGTCGGTAACAATAAGAGCGCGCTTAGCTCTTAGCCTATTAGCCTCGTCCCCAATAATATCTAGAGCTCCTACCCCAAAACGAACCTTCCCGGGCAGTGTAATCTCGTATGTGACTGTAGTCATAATCACTCCTTTCTGCCTATATCTATGGAATCGTGTATCTGTAACCGCTCCGGCGGCAAGAGTAACTAGGTTGTCTACGTGCAGAGGGGTAAGACCTGATTTTATGTTTGGTAACGAGGGTCAACTCGCTGTCTCACCAGGCATTTTCCCAAATATGCCTCACATCGTCCAGAGTGAGTTGCTTGGGGTTATTAGCCAGGAGTCGAGTAACACTCATGGTAGCTCCCGCTAGTTCTTCCAGGGCTTCTCTGGGTACTCCGATGTCCCGTACCCGCAGTGGAATACCAATATCTGCGGCTAGTGCCCTGACTGCCGTGATCCCCAGTTCAGCTGCTTCTTGAGGAGATAGCCCCTGCGTCTCTACTCCCAGCATTTGGGCAATTTTGGCGTATTTAGGCAGGTTGGCTGGTAGGTTATATTCCATAACGTGTGGTAATAGAAGGCCAACAAGCAACCCGTGAGGATTATGAAATCGTGAACCGAGGGGATAGCTAAGGGCATGGGCCGCGGCGCCACCAGCGTGGGCAATACCAAAGCCACCGAAGAGCGCTCCTTCGGCCATATGATTACGTGCCTCCTTATCGGAGCCATCTTTGACTACGGCTCTGAGGTTACCGACAATAAGCCGCATGGCTTCAAGCTGCAGAGCATCGGTAAATGTGCTGGCCTTGATGCTGGTATAGGCCTCAATAGCGTGAGCCAGAGCATCTATGCCAGTGTTGGCGGTCAGCTTGGGGGGGCAGCCGTAGGTTAGGGTAGGGTCTACGATAGCCAACCGGGCAAGTATGAAAGGACTCTGTATCCCTAGTTTACTGTGTGTCTCCGGTTCGTCAAAGACAGCCGCTTTAGTTACCTCACTGCCGGTGCCGGCGGTTGTCGGTATGGTAAAAAGAGGAATTCCTGGTCCCGGCACCTTATTAATACCAATATAATCCCGGCCCTTGCCACCATGGGCTAAGAGGACGGAGAGCCCCTTGGCGGTATCTATACTTGAGCCGCCACCAACACCAACCAGGAGGTCATAACTACCCTGGCTGAGTTCCTCGGCGGCAGCATCCAGCTTGAGTAATGTAGGTTCCGGCTCTGCCTTGGAGAAAACATCCACTGAAACCTTAGCCCGGGACAGCTTGGTCTTCACCGGGTCTACCGGTCCTGCCTTATAAACCCCGGGGTCGGTAACAATAAGGGCGTGCTTAGCGCCTAGCCTATTAGCCTCGTCCCCAATAATATCCAGAGAACCAACCCCAAAACAAACCTTCCCCGGTAGCATAATCTCATAAGTAGCCACAGGTAAATCCTCCAATCTTTTTCTGTCAGCATTATACTATTGCTTCGTGGTCGTAATCAAGGAGCATTCAGCCTTGCAGAAGTCTCCTCAGGCGGTAAGCTTGATTTTATTGGTTGTCTTCTCGGCCCCAGTCTTGATGGTTAGTGTTACCGAGTAGGGGGGTTGAAAAGTTCTTGATTTGGGGCTAAAATGAGGCACTTTGTGAACTAAGTCGATTCATCATATTAGGGGGTGAGTCTAGTGCTAAGAGCGTGGAAATCAATAGCGGCGGGCGTCATGAGCATAATTGCCGGGATGATAGGCATCGGTGGCGGCGCTATCGTTAGTCTGATGGGCGATTTTGTCAGCGAGTCAGGGGGGATATTCGGGTTTGAGCCGTTTGGTGTCCCCACGATTATTCTCGGGATAGTAGCCGTCGTTGGCGGTATCTTTGCCTTCAGAAAGAGAGTGTGGTGGATGGCGGTTATCGGTGCCATCTTTGCCATTCCCTGTATGCCGGTTCTGGGAACACTGGCGATTATATTGATTGCCCTGGCAGACCAGGAGTTTGTATCACTCTCTGGAGCTGAGACCGAGAGTAAATAGCTGGATGACTAGAGTTTTAGGTGAACAAAGCTATTGTAGGAGGTCTTAAAATGGTATAAAGTAGCAGCGAAGCGTTATTAATCATTTAGGAGGTAAATCTGATGGAACGAACGTGGAAACCAACGACAGCCGGTGTCATGACCATCATTACCGGGGCTATGGGTATTGCGGGCGGTATTTTTGTGATGGGTGTCGGTAGAGTTGTAGGTACCTTGGGTGGTATTGATTGGAGCGGATGGATGGAAAAGTGGGGTGGGGCGTATGGGCCGGGGGCGGGTGACATGCCATCAAGGATGGCGGAGATATTCGGCATTTCATCAACGGTTATAATGATAGTCGGTATCGTAGTACTTGTTTTCGGGATAATAGCTTTATCCGGTGGCATCAGCGCCATAAAGAGGAGATGGTGGGGGCTGTCACTGGCTGGTTCTATTTTGTCCCTGGTCATTATGCCGATTCTGGGGATACTGGCTATTATCTTCGTGTCGTTAGGAAAGGAGGAGTTTGAATAGCCGCCCAGTGCTGAGGCCGAGAATAAATAGCTGGGTAGCGGTCTAAAGAAACTGCGTTTAAGGAATAAAATATAAACACCTCCACTCTATGTAATGAGCTCAGGGGCTCTTACGTCAGTGGAGAGGTGGAAGGTTTTGTTCTGGTAGAACTCCAGTTGTTTCTGTCTTAATGTGAGGCTACTAGGGTAAGCGGCTTCCCAATAACAACGAACATCTTGAGTAAGGCAAGTAAACGGGTATCGCTGGTTGACTGGTTAGTTTGGTACCGTTTTCGGGCTTGTAGTCTGTATTTAGCTTTATGGGGGGAGTGTCGGAATTGGCAGACGAGCATGACTTAGGATCATGTGCCGCAGGGCGTGGGGGTTCGAGTCCCCCCTTCCCCACTTTCCCTTGATACCTACCTTTCACTCTCTTAAATCCTGTTCTGCCGCCAAGAGGGTATTATTTCGGTGGCTTTCCCGGTATGAGGTTCATATTTCCGGTGTTTGTTTTTATTGAATAGGGCAAATTGACAAGTTCCATCTTCAAACATTATTATCCTTAGGATATGGCAAAAACAATCGCGGAAATAAACGAGAAGATAAAAGAGGGCAAAGCGGTCGTCGTTACTGCTGAGGAGATATTGGGCATTGTTAAACATGAGGGGGTCAGCAAGGCGGCGCGGGAAGTGGATGTAGTTACCACCGGCACCTTTGGTCCTATGTGTTCGTCGGGGGCTTATTTTAATATTGGCCATACTAAGCCCAAAATGAAGCTGGGTGGTGGTAGAGCCTATCTCAATGATGTCCCGGCCTATACTGGGTTTGCGGCAGTAGACCTATATGTCGGGGTTAATGCCCTTCCCGATGATGACCCCAGAAATAAAATCTACCCTGGTGAATTCAATTATGGTGGCGGGCATGTAATTGAGGAACTGGTTGCCGGCAAGGATATTCGGCTGGTAGCCACTGCTTACGGCACGGATTGCTACCCTAGGAAAAGGCTGGAGACCTGGATAAACATAAAGGATCTTAACGATGCTGTGCTATTCAACATCAGGAATGCTTACCAGAACTATAATGTGGCGGTGAACCTATCAGACAAGACGATTTACACCTATATGGGGATGTTAAGACCTAACTTGGGTAGTGCCAACTTTTGCAGTGCCGGGCAGCTCTCCCCGCTGCTCAACGACCCATATTATAAGACCATCGGTATTGGTACCAAGATATTCTTGGGTGGGGGTATCGGCTTTGTTGCCTGGCCGGGTACTCAGCATGATCCCAATGTGCTGCGCTCGGATAATGGAGTACCGAGAAGGGGAGCCGGCACCATTGCCGTAATCGGTGATCTAAAACAGATGGAGCCGCGATGGCTATTGGGAACAAGTATGCTGGGGTACGGTTGCACTCTAACGGTGGGTATTGGCATACCCATCCCGATACTCTCTGAGGAAATCTTGCGTTATACTGCGGTAACCGATGATGAGATCTTTGCCCCGGTGATAGATTATTCAGAGGCATACCCCTTGCTGAGATCAGACATCCTCGGTGAGGTCAGTTATGCTGAGCTAAAGAGCGGGAAAATAGTAGTTCAGGGTAAGGAAGTGCCAACTGCTTCTCTGTCTAGCTATTCACGAGCTTTAGAAATTGCCTCTACACTAAAGGAATGGATACTGAGTGGAAAATTCCAGCTAACTGAACCGGTGGCGTTGCTACCTGCGGTTGGTTCGGATAGAGTTGTTAGACCACTTAAAGAACGCCCTATAGATTAATAGAGATCTCTTCCTCAGGACTCCGCGGTTAATTTTTGGGTTAGACTATGTTAAAATAGGTTTCAAGGTAGGAGTGTAGCTCAGTTTGGGAGAGCAGCGGTCTCCAAATTCTATGCTAAAATGTCAAACAGTGCTTTTAGATACAAACTAGAACTTTTGTGTCAATTGCCAAAACCCGTTTTGTGTGTAGAATACCAAC
>DAOWJG010000088.1 GCA_030640485.1 Dehalococcoidales bacterium
AGAGGAGACCACCTCTGATTTTGACCGTGAGAAGCTTCATGAGAGGCAGGCTAAGCTGGTTGGTGGTGTTGCCGTGGTCAAGGTGGGGGCGGCTACTGAGGTTGAGCTTAAAGAGAAGAAGCATCGGGTTGAGGATGCCTTATCGGCGACCCGGGCGGCGGTGGAGGAGGGTATCCTGCCGGGTGGTGGTGTTGCCCTAATCAATGCTCTTCCGGTTCTGGATAAACTCAAGGTTAGTGGGGATGAGGCTACTGGGGTTAATATTATGAAGAAGGCGGTGGAGGAGCCGATTCGCTGGATTGCTGAAAATGCCGGGGAGGATGGCTCGGTGATAGTGAATGCGGTGAAGAAGAGCCCACCGGGAGTTGGTTATGATGCTGAAGCTGGTGACTTCGGCGATATGGTGAAAAAGGGTATTATTGACCCAACCAAGGTGGTGAGGTCGGCTCTGGAAAATGGCGCTAGCGTTGCTTCCATGGTTTTGATTACTGACGGAATGGTCAGTGATATCCCAGAGAAGGAGAAGGCGCCAGCCATGCCGGGTGGTGGTGGTATGGAGGGCATGTATTAATCCTTAAGCCTTAAACGATAATGGGAATAGCCGTAGTCTTCTCGGGCTGCGGCTATTTTTTATTTAGGTAACTATACCTTGAAGTAACGTATAGGAGTGAGTATATGGATGTACCTGACGGGTGTTATATACCGTTATTTGATTGCTTACCCAAAGAAGAATTTGATTGCTTACCACTACTTGCTAGTGAGCGTGATAATGGGTGTACTCGGTGTGATTGTAACCTCTTGTATTTCGTGGATTATGCCTTTGCTGAGGGCAAAACTGGCGTCCTTAGTTTGTGCCTCCCTGAAGAGTGATTCTACTTCGCTCTCTGTCAATTGCGTATGTGCAGAAATAATATCCCCCATTCTTTTTTGGTCGCTAAAGATGCTGTCTAATTTCTCTTGTAAATCTTTTTGTTCAAGCCTTTGTCCTTGCTGAAGTGTAAAGCCAACACCATGAAACATAAATGTAGCACTGGCTGTAGCCAAACGCTTATTGCCGGACAGATATATGATGTTCCCAATAGAGTTCACACTGCCAACGTTATGCATTATGAGTTCAAAAGGCATACCTTTTAGAACATTGTATAGATTTAATCCCTGAATAACCGTGCCACCTGTTGTTGAGAATAATAAGTGTACCTTTTGAACTTCTTGGTTTGCACAATGAGCTACAACCTTAATTAGGTTTTCGGTGGTGTTAAGATTAATGTCTGCAGAGAACGAAATGTAAACCAACGGGGCTTGTCTTGGTATATCCACAATAAACCTCCCAATCTTAATGCACACCGATTATAGCACTATGGGAGGGGATGTCAATGGGGTATAATTATAAACAGGCTGGAGACTTGCCCTTGGAAATCTCACAGTTTTAGTAGTTCTTCCAGGGGCTCCTCGTTAGTTACCGGACCAACTACTGCCAGGCGGAGCTTGTTACCGACGATTAGCTCTTGAGCTAGTTGTCTAAGCTCTTCAGTCGTAATAGCATCAATAATAGCTATTATCTGGTCGGGGCTGAGAATGCGTTCGGTGAGAATCTCCTGCCCCCCTAGCCAGCCGGCGACATTGCGGCTGTCTTCCATTCGTAGTAGCAGGCGTCCTTTGGAGAGCTCCTTTGCCCGGGCTAGTTCAGTCTCAGGGACTGTTTCCTTAAGCTCAAGAAGTTGTTCCAGGATAGCCTTGATGACTGTTTCCAGGTTTTTGGGGTCCACCCCGGCATAGACAATAACCGAGCCTGAGTCAAGGAAGTGCTCAACATAGCTGTGAATACTGTAGGCCAGTCCGAGCCGGTCACGGATTTCGGTAAATAAGCGGCTACTCATGCCTTCCCCAAGAATGACATTGAGCAGGCCAAGGGCGAAACGCTGGGGATGGAAGAGTGATAGGCCTGGTAATGCTAGGCTGAGGTGGGCTTGCTCGGTATCCCGCTGTTCAATCCGCAAGCGCTGAGCCTGTTTTGGCTCATAAGCCGGATACCCGAAATGCGGTTGCTGGTTGGTCCAGTTACCGAGCAGCTGGTTGATAGCGGTTACCATCTCTCGGTGCCGGATATTACCGGCAATAGCAATTACGGTGTTACTAGGCTGGTACTGGCGGTGAAGATAGTTAAGTATACTGTTCCTGGTGGTGGCAGTTACTGATTCTTTACTACCTGCTATATCGCGTCCCAAGGGGTGGTCGGGCCATAAAAGCTCATCAATGAGCATGTTAACCTGCTGTGATGGAGAGTCCTTAATCATATTAATTTCTTCGATGATAACCTGGCGTTCCTTTTCCATATCTTGAGGGTCAAGTCTGGGGTGGAGTAACATGTCGGTAAGCACTTCTAAGGCTAGTGGGAGGTGGGGTTGAGCCGCCTTAGCCCAATAGACGGTTAACTCCTTATCCGTACCGCCGTTAAGAATACCGCCGACACCTTCTATCGCCCCGGCAATTTCTCCGGCTGTAGGCCGCTTCTCGGTGCCCTTAAAGAGCAGGTGCTCGATGAAATGCGAGATGCCGGCTTCAGTCTCGGACTCATAACGGGAGCCGGTGCCGATAAAGATACTTATGCATACCGAGCGGGTATGGGGCATAGCCGCAGTAATTAGCCTGAGTCCGTTATTAAGGATAGTCTTATGATGCAATTATTTTACCTCGTGTCTATGTATTTTCCTGTAACTCCTGAAGCAGGTCAGAACACAGGCTATCAGGTATTAAGGGTGAGGGCTGGTTAAGAAGCTCCGAGTGTAAGAGGGTAATAGAGATATTGCCCTGTTCTATTGCCCAGATGTCTGTGTTCTTATCGACATTCTTATTTATCTTCTGCCGCACCAGCCAGTAGTATGCCTTTCTGCCATCATGTCCCTCCTCAACGGTATCAATATGACTCTTGCTGGCCAGCCTGGTAATCTTTACCCCCTTAATCTTCTCCAGGGGTAGGCTAGGCAGGTTCACATTAAGGAAAATATTGCTGGGCAGGGAGTTATCGGCTATTTTCTTAGCCAGTAGTGTTGCCAGTCTGGCGGCGTTGTCCAGGTAGTGACTGTCTAGTGAGGCTATTGAGATAGCCAAGGCGGGGAAACCATGCCGGTAGCCCATTAAGGCAGCGCCTACGGTTCCTGAGATGAGCACATCATCGCCCAGATTTGGCCC
>DAOWJG010000005.1 GCA_030640485.1 Dehalococcoidales bacterium
AGAGGGGCGTCCTCTTGAGGAGATTAAAAAGGAGGGTGAGGCCAATCCCCTATTTAAGCTCATTCGCGAGCACGAACTGGCCCGGGAATTCCGGCTAATCATATCTACCCTCAAGGCATTTAGCCAGGGTAAGGTTAAGATAACCGCTGATAAAAAGGTTACCGATTTTAAAGGTAGACCCATTAAGGGGTATAATCTGACTGATGAGATAAACGCACGAATAAAAAGGCAACACGGGGAGTAATAAATGAAGTTAAAACCATTAAAACAATGGATCTGTGATTCATGTGGAGAACTTATCAAAAAGCCAGAGGATGGATGGTGGGAATATCTTACTGATACGAAAACCAACCTCGTTTCGGGATTTCGGATTGTCCATTATGGAGATCCATGTTACTATGACGGACAAGCACTTAGACGCAAGAATAAAATAGTGGGTGATATGCACCTAGACCATATGCTTACGTCTGGTGCATTCGGTCATATGTTACACTGGCTGGAGTTATCAAAGGCGAAACAAATTGACGAGGATATTGAGATAACTGAATTTACTGAAATTATGAGACGATTATACTTGCCGTATTGGGAAGAAGCCAGGCAATATTGGGAACAATCTTTCAAGGACGGTTTCCACGACAAATGTGGCTTTTCAGAGAACGATTTGCTTGGCATAATTGCTGAGTATGGTAAGTAATATTGGCTAAAGAGCAAATCCATTCCACAATCACGCTTCCCTTATCCTCTGAGAGGGGAATTAAAAGGGGGTGAAGTAGTTTGAGCAAATTTATCTGTTTTGACCTGGAAGGGCCCTTGTCACCTCAAGATAACGCCTATGAGCTAATGAAGCTCTTCCCTAACGGCGATAAGATTTTTGAGGTCATAAGCCGCTACGATGACCTTTTGACACTGGAAGAAAGGGAGGATTATGAGCCGGGAGATACCCTAGCTCTAATCGCACCCTTCCTCGTACTCCACAACATCTCAGAAAATGATATCGCCAGCTTAGCCAGTAACGCCAGCTTCACCGGTGGTGCCGAAAAGCTAATCTCCTGGCTTCAGTCTAAAGGCTGGAAGGTATTCTGTATTACCACTACCTACGAACCATATGCCATGCGTCTCACCCACAAGCTAGGTATCTACGCTCATAATGTAGCCTGTACCTCACTACCTTGGGATAGGTTGCGCTTAACATTAGGTAAGGAAGAGCTGACTCTCCTTAAGCAGGCTGAAGAAGACATCCTCACCATGAAGCCGGTTGCTGACGATGATAGAATTAAGCGCAGTTTAGACTATTTCTTCTGGGAAAAACTACCGACTACTGGCCTTGGTGAGGCGATAAGAGAAGTAAAGCCGGTCGGCGGCCAGCGTAAGGTAGCTGCCCTCAGCAGATTTGCTACAAAATACGACCAGCCGCTAGGTAATTGGGTAGTCGTGGGTGACAGCATTACCGATTTCAGAATGCTTAAGGCGGTGGATGCCGCCGGCGGCTTAGCCATCGCCTTTAATGCCAACGAGTATGCCCTGCCCTACGCCACCATGAGCCTGGCTTCTACCTCCATTAGCCACTTAACCGAGGTGCTTGAGGCATGGCGGAAGAGCCAGCGTAAAGAAGCCGAGAAGGTTATCAAGGAGAAAGAGAAAAGCGGCGGCTCAGATGATAGAGGCTACCTTCACTGGTTAGCTGGCAGAAAAGATATAAACGAGATTATCGAGATTCATAAGCGGATAAGGCGCTTAGTTAGAGAAGAGGCCGGCAAGCTAGGATAACCCATGAATAACTGGGCAGGTTTCCGCAGGGGAGAAAAATCAGGTGGTTACCCGGTATAATACTACTGGCAAGTGAATCTCTACAGCTGAAAGAGGGGTCAGGCTGCCCCTTACCGGTCTCAATGAAGCCGAAAAAGCCGCACTTGGTAATATCCTCAAAGCTATGAAGGTAATCAAGTAGATTTACATAAATTCAGGTAAATAAGGTAGGAATAGGTGGCATTTTGATCGGGCACCTAACCTTGTAACTATTGCCTGCTAGAGGAAGCTAGTTGCCAGTGGGGAGACAGCGGAGAGCCCTTGCTTGACTAAAGCATTAGAGTCCTAGCTGGTGGATAAATTTAACACTATGAGCATTGAAGTCGTTGGGCTGGGGGCGCTGAATATAGACCGTTTATACCGGGTAGAGCGCATCCTTAGCGACGGGGAGGCGGTAGTCGATAAAGCCGAGCTATTTCCCGGGGGCTCCGCTGCCAATACCATCTACGGCTTAGCCAGGCTGGGAGTGAGTGCTGGCTTTATTGGTATCGTTGGTGATGACGCCGAAGGCAAGCTGTTAATAAAGGACTTTCACAAAGTTGGGGTCGATACACATCAAATTAGAGTAGCCACTAAAGCGAAAACAGGCTCCGTATTATGCCTTAGCGATAGGCAAGGGAGGCGCTCCCTCTATGTCACCCCCGGCGCCAATAACCTGCTCACGATGGATGAGCT
>DAOWJG010000173.1 GCA_030640485.1 Dehalococcoidales bacterium
AATCGGGACCTGCAGGAGGATAAAGAGGGTTTCTTTGATACCGTAGATACCATACTAACGACGTTAGAGGTATTTACTGGTATGGTTGAGACCCTGCGAGTTAAACCTGAGAATATTGAGCCGGCAGTTAAACGCGGGTATATGCTGGCTACTGACCTAGCCGACTATCTGGTTAAGAAGGGAGAAGCCTTCCGCACCGCTCACCATATAGTGGCGAGATTAGTAAGCCAAGCTATGAGCCAGGGTAAATCACTTGCTGAACTTAGCCTTAGTGAATACAAGGAGTTTTCCCCACTATTTGGGGAGGATGTTTACTCCATTACCGTAGAGTCATCTATAGCCGCCAGAGATATAATCGGTGGTACGGCGCCAGAACGGGTGGCAGAGGCGCTGGCCGCGGCTAAAAAATTACTGGGGGAATCTAAGAGTTGAAAAGTCACAAAATTAAGCTGGCACCGTCTATTCTCTCGGCCGACTTCAGTCGTCTTGGTGAGCAGGTGGCAGAGGCTACCCAGGCCGGCGCCGACTATATTCACGTGGATGTT
This sequence comes from Dehalococcoidales bacterium, assembly GCA_030640485.1. Classification (GTDB taxonomy): domain Bacteria; phylum Chloroflexota; class Dehalococcoidia; order Dehalococcoidales; family UBA5760; genus UBA5760. Next base: position 546 of record DAOWJG010000173.1, read on the forward strand.
ATGGACGGGCATTTTGTGCCTAATCTGACGATTGGGGCACCGGTAGTGGCCGCAATTCGCCGCTGGACTAATCTTCCCCTGGATGTTCACCTTATGATTGAAGCTCCCGAAACAAAGGTTAAACAGTTTACTGATGCCGGAGCCGATATTATCACCGTTCATGTGGAGGCTTGCTCTCATATCCACCGAATCGTACAGATAGTTAAGGGGTTAGGGATTAAGGCTGGGGTGTCGCTTAACCCAGCCACATCTATAGACATGCTTGGTGAAATCCTCCCCGATCTTGACCTAGTGCTGGTGATGACGGTTAATCCCGGCTTTGGTGGGCAGGCTTTTATCGAGGGTATGCTGAATAAGATAGCCCGCCTGCGGGCTGAGTTAGACCGAAGGGGTCTAGCGGTTGAGCTGGAGGTGGATGGGGGCATCAATGCTGAGATTGCTCCCCGGGCAGTAAAGGCAGGCGCTAGAGTACTGGTAGCTGGAGCGGCGGTATTTAATTCCGAGCAAACAGTGAAGGAGGCTCTGGAAAAGATACGGGCTAGCCTACACTAGGAGATGATTAAGAGGTTTTAGCGGTTTTATGCTGAGTGCGCAGGCATCTAGTGCACAGGTTGAGTCGCTTTGGCTGCCCGTCTATGGTAATGGTAACCGGGTGGATATTAGGTAGCCAACGGCGGTTGGTACGACGTTTAGAATGGCTTACATTGTGACCAAACTGGGGAGATTTGCCACATAAATCACATTTCATAGTTAATATATCCTACCCCTTTACTACTAAGCAAGTTTGGTGTAAAATTTTAACGCGGTAAATTATGTCCTCATTATAATGTTATCATAGCTACGCCGGCTTGGCAAGGGTGGATGTATTATGAAGGATTGTGCCTGGCAAGGTGTATTGCTGAAGTTAATCTTCCTTTCAATAAGAGGAAGTGGACGAAAAATAAACAACTGCAGTAAGGAGAGCCTAACATGAAGCAAGTTAACTCTCTTAGTGGGCAAGAGCTGAGGGATATGTTCATGGTGGCTACCGACTGGCTGGAGAAGAATGCTTCTGACATTGATGTTTTGAATGTTTTCCCGGTGCCGGATGGGGATACCGGGACTAATATGCTACTTACGATGCGTTCCACCATTGAGGAAGCCTACCGGGCTCCTGACCGTAGCACTTCAGCGGTAGCTCAGGCTATGGCCAAGGGAGCACTAATGGGAGCGCGGGGTAACAGTGGGGTAATCCTGTCACAGATTTGGCATGGTCTGGCGCAGGGTCTAGCGGGAAAAGAGTCGTTTACCGGTAGAGACCTAGCTGATGCCCTACTACTGGCTGCGACGGAGGCTTATAAAGGGATTGATAACCCGGTAGAGGGAACTATCCTCACCGTGGCTAAAGAAGCCGCTTCAGCCGCCAAGGCTCAGGCTGATGGCGGCAACGATGACCTGATATCAATTATGGAGGCGGCGATTAGTGCTGCCAGAGAGTCGGTGGCTAATACCCCCAATCTTCTGCCGGTACTAAAGGAAGCCGGGGTAGTAGATGCCGGTGGGCAGGGTCTGTATACAATCCTGGAAGGTATCCTCCGTTACCTTAAGGGTGAAGTTGAGGAGATGCAGCTAAGTAAGCCGGGGATAATTATCGGTAATATGCCCCTGGTTCACAGGACTCCCCAAATGATGGCTGCGGATGAGGCGTCCTATGGATATTGCACTGAGTTTCTGCTCAAAGGGCAGGAGCTTGACCCGGACAAGCTTAGAGCGAAGCTAAAGAAGAAAGGGGAATCTCTAATCGTAGTCGGGGATAAATATGCCATCAGGATTCACATTCATACCTTAGACCCGGGTGGTGTCATTCGCCTGGTTACCTCGTTAGGTACTATGCATCAGGTCGGTATTCGGAATATGGATGAACAGCACCAGGGTTTCCTGGAGATGCAGAAGGAGAGAATGCCCGCGGCTGACATCGCTACCGTGGCCGTGGTCTCTGGAGACGGGCTTAGTGATGTTTTTACTAGCCTGGGGACGTCGATTGTTGTTCCTGGGGGCCGAACGATGAATCCGAGTACCAAGGATTTGCTTCAGGCAGTAAACTTAGTAGCGTCGGATAAGGTTATTATTTTGCCCAATAACAAAAATGTGATCCCGGCAGCCAGAAAGGTCAGGTCGCTGACTGGGAAAACTGTCAAGGTGTTGGCAACGCAAACAATTCCGCAGGGGGTAGCTGCCCTTTTAGCTTTTAACAGTGAGGCAGACTTAGAGACAAACACCCAGGCGATGAAGAAGGCGCAATCAACAGTAAAGTCTATTGCCGTTACTCGAGCAGCTCGTTGTTCCCAGGTGGGTGGCTTAAGTGTTAAGAGGAAGCAGCCAATTGGATTTCTGGATGAGGACCTGGTAGCTACAGGTGATAGCGCTGTTGATGCCCTGAGCAAGGTATTAGCCAAGCTGGATTTAGGCACCGCCGAGGTAATTACTATTTATTACCGGGGCAATGCCGAACGGTCCGATGTGGAACCGTTTATGGTTAGTCTTCGTGAGCAGCACCCCCAACTGCAGATTGAGCTGGTTAGGGGTGGGCAACCTCACTACAACTATATTGCTTCTGTAGAGTAGTCGGGATTCCGGCTACAAGCCGTTAAACTAGGTAATGTGCAATCTGAGATGGCTTGAGAGCCGGGACTACTATAACTACAGGAAGGGTTGTCTTTAGTGCGAAGTCTATTTGGGGCATTGAATTATCTGTGGGTCAGTCCTACGGTTAGCTGGTGTATCATAAGACCTCAAATTACAGTTAAGCTAAGCCCGTAAGCCATGAATAGTGAACCTTCTTGCTTTTTCCGGTGCCAAAGTTGAGTTTTACTTGCCCTCAGCATTCACCAGGCGAATTGGGGTAGGGTTTTGGCAATAGATTTTAAGTCGCTGCGTAAGATTCTCGAACTTGAGCGCCAAAAGGGTTACCTTGATTCAGCTGTAATCGGTGGTCTGGATAGATTCCTCCACAGTTGGGTAAGCCAGGCTATAGAGGCGGTAACCAGCCCCCAACCTCTGGCTAAGTTTCGTAAGCTCCATCTAATCAAATCCAGTTATGCCTCGTTGACTAAAGAGCAGCGCGAAGAATGGGTAAGGGCTGTGCTTGCTTTTTTAGCTGAGTTAGAGCACCAGGGAAAAGAAAATTACGAGGCCAGGTCAACTTCGATGGCTAGCCAGCTACCGCCAAAACCAAAAGGGCAGAGAGCAGAGAGCAGTCGGTCTATTGACATACCGATTACGGCGGTAAGGGGTATTAGCTCAAGCCTGGCCACTAAGTTTAATAAGCTCGGGGTGAGGACAGTCCGGGACTTACTCTATTTCTTCCCCCACCGCCATCTTGATTATAGCCAGAGAAAGTATATCTCGCAGCTTACTGAGGGCGAAGAGGAGACGATAATTGCCAATATATGGCAGGCTCAGGAGGTCAGGCTGGGTGGCCGGCGCAGCACTGAAGCTATTGTCGGCGATGAAACCGGTAATGTCCGGGTGGTGTGGTTTAATAACCCCTATCTGGCGAAAAAGCTGGCTACCAATACGAGAGTAATTATTAGCGGCCGGGTAGGCCTGTTTAACGGCCGGCATGTGTTCCAGTCGCCAGAGTGGGAGCTAGTCGGGGATGAGGACCTGATTCACACCGGGCGTTTGGTTCCTTTATATCCCCTTACTCAGGGCTTACGTTCTCGTCAGGTAAGAAAACTGATGAAGGCGGTTATTGACCAGTGGGTAGGGTCGGTAGCAGATTTCTTACCGGCAGAGGTAAAAAAACGCCGTAGCCTCATGGCGCTACCCCGGGCTATAAGCCAGGCTCACTATCCCGATGATGAAGCCCTTAAGATGCAGGCTAGGGTGCGACTGGCCTTTGATGAGCTGTTTCTGCTTCAGTTGGGTGTATTGAGCAAGAAGCGCGACTGGCAGGAAAGCCAGCCGGGCAATCCCTTTAGCCTCAAGACAGCGGTGCTCGATGTCTTCATAAAGTCTTTGCCCTTTGAGTTAACCCCGGCTCAGCAGAGAGTACTCGGTGAGTTACTGGTTGATTTACAGAAACCCAGGCCGATGTCCCGTCTGCTACAGGGTGAGGTGGGTAGTGGCAAGACGGTAGTCGCTGCCGCATCTCTACTTATGGCGGTGGCTAATGGCTACCAGGGAGTCTTTATGGCGCCTACCGAGATTCTGGCGGAGCAGCACTTTACCACTATCCGTCAGCTTCTATCCAGATTGGGAGATGAAGGGAAAGCGGAGGATTATCTATATAGCTATTCGGGGCTCTTGCCTCACCCTATTACGGTGGCTTTGCTCATCGGTGATATTAACCTGAAAAAGAAGCAGCAGCTCCAGCAGCGTATTCTGGACGGTGGTGTTGATATTGTTATCGGGACCCACGCCCTTATTCAGAAGGGAGTAGAATACTATCGGCTGGGGTTAGTCGTGATTGATGAGCAGCATCGGTTTGGTGTCGCTCAGCGCTCAGCACTGCGTCAGAAGGGGTTTAACCCTCACGTACTGGTGATGACGGCAACACCCATCCCGCGCACTCTAGCCCTGACACTATACGGTGACCTTGACCTGTCGGTTATTGACCAGCTACCGCCGGGGAGACAGGTGGTGAAGACGAAGTGGCTGAAACCGGGACAGAGGGAAAGCGCCTATGCCTTTCTGCGTCGGCAGGTAACTGAGGGACGTCAGACATTCATTATCTGC
>DAOWJG010000097.1 GCA_030640485.1 Dehalococcoidales bacterium
AGTGCCGTCACCCTGCACGATGGTTGTTCCCTCCAACTGAGCCGCAATCTCCTGACAGCGACTGATACTCTTCTCAATGATTTTAACTGAAATCCCGTGTCCTCTTAGTCCTTCAGCAACCAGAAAGCCAACCCGCCCGCCACCCAGAATGACCACACTCTTGGCGGGATGTCGTGGCACGGCAAATATACCTCCGATTTCATCCATAGACTCTCGGGGAGCAATCAGGTAAACGCGATCACCCTCCCTTATTACTTCGTTAACAGTTGGTATAAAGCTGCCTTCAGCACGGAGAATGGCGACAATAACACATGGCTTAGAAAAAATAATGTCGCTTACCGTTTTATCTATTACTGTTTCCCGTTCTGCTCGGAACTCTCTTATTTGAACCAGACCATTAGCGAAGTTCTCCACCGGGGTGGAGTAGAAACTGGAGAGTATGGTTACTATTTCCCGGGCGGCTTCAACCACTGGGTTGATGAAGAGGTCCACCCCAAAGGTTTTGGGTCGAATCACCTTCCTGGGAGCGGAAGGCGAACTGGCAGCACCAATAAAGTAGCCCGAGTATTCGGGATTACGGACTCTGGCCACTGTCATACGGGCACCAAGCTCCTTAGCAATAAAGCAGGTGATCATGTTGGTTTCATCACTATTGGTAACGGCAATGATTAAATCAGCACGGTGAGTTTCAGCCTCCTTTAGAGTTTTAGGTATGGCTGCGTTACCGAGAAACGTCTTGACATCAAGCTGGCGGTTAACGTTCTCTAAGGCCTCCTCAGATTGTTCCACTACCGCCACTTCATGGCTCTCTTGAGCAAGCAAGGAGGCAATATGGAAACCGACTATTCCCGCACCAGCGATGATGATATACATCTATTTATCTCATCCTAAACTATTTTTTAGCGGCACACTTAAATAATCTTGACATATTTTGAGAAATGGTATGCAGTATACCACGAGGCCGTCTCCGCCTTCGCAGTACCTTATCACCTGGTCGGATTATGGGTAATTCTTCAATAAGCCCTTTTTGGGGCATCCCGCAGTGCCTCTCTGGAATCAATTACTTGTCCGGCTTGACACCGGCAAACATAAGCATAATAATGGCACCGATTTAAAAATTGGTCAAGTATTTCTTCGCCTGTCGACGAGTATGACTTTTTATTAACACAATTGGAGAATTTTACTCGTCTATCCGCTGTCTGTCAATACCAGTGTTGCTTGACAATGATACATCCTCTCGTCTAAACTCGCCTTGAGATAATTATCTATGAGGTTTTATTGTTACCTGCCCAGCTTAAATTATTGGCGGCATTGATGGTTTTTAACCAACGAAGGAGGATTAATAGTGCCTAGGTTTCCTTTTATACCTCGGGAGCAAGAGTTTTTTGGGCTTTTTGAGCAGAGTGCCCAGAATATGGTCAAAGCGGCTCAGGGGTTACAGAAGCTGGTTACTACCTGTGCTAATGTCCCCCAAAATGTGGCTGAGATAACCGACCTTGAGCACCAGGGTGACCTTATCACCCATCAGATTATCGCCCAGCTGCATCGCACCTTCGTTACGCCGTTTGATAGGGAGGACATCGCGCTACTGGCTCAAAGTCTGGATGATGTGACCGACTTTATTCATGCCGCAGCTGATGCCATACTCATCTACAAGGTGGAATGCTCCACCCCACGGGCTCAGGAGCTGGCGGATATCATAGTCCAGGCGGCGATCGAGGTGGAAAGGGCAATGCCACAACTAAGGCACCGTTCTGAGCTAAAGCAGGTGCTTAAGCAATGCGTGGAGATTAATCGTTTGGAGAACATGGCTGACCGGGTGTTTCGTGCCGCCATGGGCGAGCTCTTTGACGATGACATAGACATAGCTAGTGTTATTAAATGGCGCGAGATTTATGAGCACATGGAAGCAGCAACCGATAGGTGTGAGGATGTGGCTAATGTCCTTGAAGGGGTAGCCCTCAAGCATGCCTGACCCGTTTCTTATTCTGATTATCGCTCTGGCAATTGGCTTTGGTGTGGTTAACGGTTTTAATGACGCTGCCAATTCCGTGGCTGCCTCAGTTGGCTCTCGGGCTCTTTCCCCCAGGAATGCCATCATACTGGCTACCTGTTTTACCATGGCTGGTGCTGCCTCCGGCACGGCAGTGGCTCAGACCATCGGCAAGGGGATTTTAATCCCCGAGGCAATATCATATGTAACGGTGATTGCTAGTTTAACCGCAGTTATTGTCTGGGGTAGTATCGCTACTTACTATTGCGTGCCCGTAAGCTCAACCCATGGTTTCGTTGCCGGACTGGCGGCGGCCGGTATAGCTGTAGCCGGTAGCGGAGCCGTGAAGTGGGGCGTTATGCAACGAATTCTAATCTCAGTGGTTGCTGCTCCAGCTCTGGGCTTTGGTGGCGGCTTTGCCCTGATGGTTATTTTACTATGGGTATTCCGGCGTAGCCTTCCCGCTAGAATGCGGGTTATTTTTAGCCGTCTGCAGTGGCTGACAACGGCCTTTTTAGCCTATAGCCTGGGTAAGAATAATGGTCAGATGCCCATTGGCGTTATCACTATGACTCTGGTAATTTATACCGGGCAGACTAGTCTGTGGGACAATATTCCGTGGTGGGTAATAGTTGTATCCTCCCTAGCCATTAGTTCAGGTACCGCTATTGGCGGCTGGCGGGTGATTAAGACATTGGGAATGAAGGTTACGGCTCTGGAACCGATTCACGGCTTTGCCGCTGATGCCTCAGCAGCGGTAGTTATTGAGGGGGCTTCACAGCTAGGGATTCCGGTAAGTACCACTCACTGCGCCAGTGCCGCTATCATGGGAGTGGGGGCTACCAAACGGCTGTCGGCGGTACGCTGGGGGATAGCGCGTCGGATTGTCTCTGCCTGGGTAATAACCTTTCCCGTCTGTGGTGGGCTGGGTTATCTCATTGCCTGGCTATTACTCCGTTTTTCTAATGTACCTATAGGGTAAGCTTGTGCCGGCTTACCCGAGACTTCTCGGCAGTAATAATCGCCTTAATCTGTGATACCGCTAGGTCAACTTCACCTCGCCTGTTTACGATGACATAGTCAAATTGGGGCAGTTGCTCTATTTCTTCCTCGGCCGTTTTTACGCGTAAGGCTAGGTCAAAGGACGATTCAGTTTGACGCTGGGTGAGTCTCAGGATAAGCTCTTCCACTGACGGCGGCATGAGAAAGATAAAGACTGCCTCCGGCAGTAGTTTTTTAATAGTAGCCGCTCCTTTAGTGTCAACCTTTACTATGGCATCTCGTCCTCTCTCCAGCGCCTCTTTAACCGGCTGCTTGGGGACACCATACCAATTTCCATAGACACTGGCCCACTCTAATAGTTCGTAATTCTCAAGCATCTTCTGGAACTTGGCTGGGGAGACAAAGTGGTAATCTACATTGTCCCTCTCTTTGGCTCGCTGGGCTCGTGTGGTTAGAGTGGTGATGTAGTCAAGGGAACAGCCAGTTTCCTTAAGTCGGGTTAAAAGTGCATCTTTGCCAGCTCCTGAAGGGCCAGAAAGGACTATTAGTAATGGGTTTGATAGTCGGTTAAATTGGGAATTATTCTCATGGCTCACATTTGTCATCGCTTTGCTCTAACCTTGTTGGTGAGTCTTCCCGGACTAACTGTAATCGTCCCGCGATAGTCTCTGGTGCCAGAGCCGCTAGAATGATATGCCCGCTGTCAGCGATGATAACCGCCTTCGTCCTTCTACCATTGGTCATATCAATTAGTAGCCCCTTGTTTCTCCCTTCCTGGATGGCGCGCTTGGTAGGTGCTGAGTTCGGGGAAACTATGGCAATAACCCTGTTGACGGCTAATATATTGCCAAACCCAACATGAACTGGCTCCATAGTCATTATCATCACCTCAAAGATTAAGTTTATTTACATGATGCTTACTATATTATAACGTTAACGGCAATTACGCAACTGCTAATGACTTGAATAACACACTATTTTTATGATTAAATCTATAGTCCCTTTGGGTAAATTATCATTAATGTTAAATCTTCATAACGCCACCGTTAAAGTTCTTAGATTCTTGGGGGATTAAGGTTTAGTGTATGAGATATTATTAAAACAGGACTTAGTAGCCAATATTCATCTTTTTAAGATTGATGCCCCTAGTGTAGCCAAGAAGGCTCAGGCGGGGCAATTTGTCGTTATCAGGATCGATGAAAAGGGTGAGCGCATTCCACTAACGATTGCTGATTGGAACCGTGAGGAGGGTAGCGTTACCGTTGTTTTTATGGAAGTGGGCACAACTACCCACCGACTCGCCTTGCTTAAGGCGGGAGATAGTGTGGCTAATTTCATTGGCCCCCTGGGGATGCCAACTCATATTGAGAAGTTTGGCACGGTGGTCTGTGTTGCCGGCGGGTTTGCGGTGGCCACTATATTCCCCATCGCCC
>DAOWJG010000211.1 GCA_030640485.1 Dehalococcoidales bacterium
ATTTTGTGCAGTTTCTTTGTCTACTGATTGACAAAGACCTAAAACATGGGTAAAATACACAGCAAATTGCGGGCGCAGTTGGAAAGCCTGTGAAGATTCTACTAGATACTAATATTATTATCCACAGAGAAGCCGCTAACGTAGTCGATGAAGATATCGGCATATTATTTAGGTGGCTCGATAATCTCCACTATACCAAATGTATCCACTCCGTAACAGCAGAAGAGTTTGAAAAACATGAGGATCCTAAAGTTCGTAAGTCCTTCCGAGTCAAACTGGCTAGCTACAATATTCTCAAAACAAAAGCTCAGATGGCGGATGCGGTTCGCCAGATTTCGGAGAGGCTGGACAAGAACGATAATGATATAAACGACACACTCATTATCAATGAGCTATACAGTGGGAGAGTTGATGCATTAATTACCGAGGACAAGAAGCTTCTTGATAAAGCATCCTTGCTAAGCATCTCAGACCGGGTCTACACGATAGACGCCTTCTTGGAGAAGGTAACAGCGGAGAATCCCGGACTAGCAGACTATAAGGTGCTCTCGGTCCAGAAAGAATATTTCGGCAATCTCGACCTCGCTGATGAATTCTTCGCATCCTTTAAGGAAGACTATCCTGGCTACGAAAAATGGTTCAATCGGAAGGCAGATGAAATAGTTTATGTATGTCTTTCCGAAGGCAAGCCCATCGCTCTTCTTTACCTTAAACCAGAAGGTGAGAACGAAGACTATTCAGACATAGACCCCCCTCTGCCAAAAAGGAAGCGTCTGAAAATCGGTACCTTCAAAGTGGCACTGAATGGCTTTCGGCTAGGAGAAAGATTCCTCAAGATCGTTTTTGATAATGCCCTTCGTTTCAAGGTAGCCGAGATATATGTCACGATCTTCCACAAGCGGATTGAGCAGCAGAGGCTTATAAATCTACTTGAGGAGTATGGTTTCAATTTTCACGGCTTAAAGAGAGACCCAAGAGGTAACGAGCTTGTCTATACTCGATCTTTTGCTAGAGTAGCTGATCGCCTGTCCCCTAAGATGACGTATCCTTTCTTTTCCACAGAGGGGCGTATTTTCATCGTGTCGATACGTCCAGAGTACCATACTGAACTGTTTCCAGATTTTATCCTGCGAACGGAGTCACCGATGGATTTCGTGGAAAACGAGCCACACAGAAATGCAATAAGTAAAGTCTACATTTCACGATCAATCGAGAGGAACATAAAATCGGGAGATGTAATCGTTTTTTACCGCACTGGCGGATACTATAAGAGTGTTGTAACAACCTTTGGCGTGGCCGAGAATGTAATTGATAACATACCAACTGAACAAGATTTCATTCGACTCTGTAGAAAAAGAAGTGTATTCACCGATGAGGAACTGTCAAAGCAGTGGAACCTCTACACAACAATCCGACCATTTATAGTTAATTTCCTGTATGTCTACTCGTTTCCGAAGCGCATTAATCTACAAAGATTGATTGAGATTGGTGTCATACCTAGCGTGAATGACGCACCCAGAGGCTTCACACAAATCAGCGTAAAGAACTTAAGGGATATATTAAGAGAGTGCCAGGTAGATGAGAGTATTGTTGTCGATTAAACCGGAATTCGCATTAAAGATATTTGACGGTTCAAAAAGGTATGAATACCGTCGTGCCATCTTTAAGAAGCCTGAGGTGAGCGAAGTAATTGTTTATGCATCTAATCCAATTAAACGAGTAATCGGGGAGTTTAAGATTGGGGAAATACTCCACGATGAGCCACAAGTGCTTTGGGAGAAAACCAGAGATCATGCTGGGATAACGAAGAAGAAATTTCTGGAGTATTTTGGGGAACGAACGAAAGGCTATGCCATAAAGATTGATGAAACAAGGATGTATAGCACCCCCATATCCCTCAAGGAACTAATGGTGCTCTGCCCCCCGCAGTCCTTCATGTATTTGTGAAAGCCATCGGTGCACTCCTTTCACTCCTCCCTCTCCTCCTCAAGCTGTTCCATGATGCGAGCCGCCCGGGGGTAGCCGATGCGTAGCTTGCGTTGCAGGAAAGATGTCGAGATGTGCTTGTGTTCGCTTAATAGTTGCCTGGCGGTGTCCAGTAGGGGGTCCTGGGGGAAGGCTCCCCTGGCGCCGGTAGCTGAGGGTAGGGTAAGCCCCTCAATCCGGAGAGAGGGCGTCTCTTCCTTCACCTGACTCCCCCAGAAGTAGACTAGCCTCTCGGTCTCGGCATCAGAGACATAGGACCCCTGGAGGCGCTTGGGTTTAGCCGCCTCAGTGGGCATATAGAGCATGTCGCCTCTACCCAGTAGCTTTTCGGCACCGCCGATGTCGAGGATAGTGCGTGAGTCTACCTGAGAAGTAACGGCAAAGCTAATGCGGGTCGGAAAGTTAGCCTTGATTAGGCCGGTGACCACATCTACCGATGGGCGCTGAGTAGCCACAATGAGGTGAATACCGGTGGCTCGGGCCAGTTGCGCCAGTCGGCAGAGGATATGCTCAACTTCATCAAAGCCGGCCATCATCAGGTCAGCTAGCTCATCGATGACTAGTATTAGGTAGGGAAGCTTCTCATCCCCCGCCTTGCTTCTGTTGTAGGTCTCAATGTTGCGGGCGCCACTAGCCGCCAGTTTTTGATACCGCTTGTCGATCTCCTGATTAAGCCCGCGTAGGGTGACCAGGGCTTTATTGGTATCAACGATAACTGGTACTGCCAGGTGGGGTATGCTGTTAAACGGGGTGAGTTCAACCCGCTTGGGGTCAACCATAATGAAGCGGACACTGTTAGGTGAGTTATGCAACAGGAGGCAGCAGATAGTGGAGTTTAAGCAGACAGTCTTGCCGCTGCCAGTGGCCCCGGCGATAAGCAGGTGCGGCATTCTAGTTAGGTCAGCCACTACGGCTTCCCCACCGGCTCCCTTCCCCAGCGCCAGGGCGAGTCGGGACTTAGGCACGAGCTTTTGAAAAGCACTGGTCTCGATTACTCCGCGAAGGTTAACCATGCCCAGAGTGGTATTGGGTACTTCAATGCCGACTACCGGTTTACCAGGCACCGGGGCTTCAATCCTGATACTGGGGGCTGCCAGAGCCAGTGTCAGGTCGTTAGCCAGGGAGGTGATTCTATCTACCTTGACCCGGGTCTTGGCTACCTCTTCCAGTCTTATGGTGATATTACCGTCTTTATCCCGTTCCCTTATCTCCTTCATCTTTCTATCCCACCCTGGTTCTACACCGAACTGGGTAACGGTTGGTCCGGCGTTTATCTGAACTACCTTAGCCTCAACACCGTAGCTGGCGAGAGCCTCCTCAATAAGGCGGGCTCTCTGTATATTATCAGCCTGACCAAATTCAATCTCCTGAGCCCTATCCAGGATGTCAATTGGCGGTAGTCGCCAACCATTATCAGTAACCAATGATGGCGATTCACCATATTTCCTCCACACTTCCTGAGCTACCTGTCGTAGTTCTTCCTGTGTGGGGGTGGGTGCCGGTGGTGTGGTTATAGTTTGTCTTTCGGTTGATACCGGCAGGGGGAGGGGGGTTGTGGTAGTTGGGGGGGGTGTCGGCTCCGGTTGGGGGGCTGGAGTTATGGTAATCGGGGGGGGTATCGGAATCTGCTGGATGGTTGGTTGAGGAGTCGGTCGCCTCTGAAACTGACTGTGTAGCCAAGAAGATGCCTTCCTACCGGCGCGAGCAAAAACTCCAGGAGCTACCAGAGTAATGCCGGCCAGAATTAAACCTATTATCCTGGGAATGCCGATGAAACTTGACTCCGGGAAGCCAATGAGGTATTGACCGATACTACCCCCCAGGCCGAAATAGGCCATTATCCCCCAGATGACCATGGTGAAGGCGATACCGCCCCACCATTGGCGGAAGCGAACCGTTAGTGGGGTGCTCTTTCGTAGCCATAGCGCCACACTCAGGCTAACGAGAGCGATGATGAGCAGGAGCAGTCCCCAGCCAAATAGCCTCAGGGTTTCATCTCTAATACTGGCTGCCCATGAAGTTATGTTGGGCCACTGCCAGGCTAATAACCCGACAATAATGGCTATTACCGTAATCCGCCATGCCACTCGCCAGCCGGGGAAGTGGAAGAGTCCGCCCTCTGACTTCCTTCCCGTGGCTTTTCCTCTGGGTTTATTGGTGGCCTTGGCTTTTCTCTTAGCCATATAATCCCTCGGTAAAAAGATACTTGTGCGCTACACCTTTACCATAAAGGGAAGTATCATCGGTCGGCGCTTGGTCTGCTCATAGTAAAATCTATTTAGGACATCCCTGACCTTGATATTGACCAGGCTCCACTCTGCCGGGCGGGTACCACTATGGTCCAGGGTGTGGGCTACCAGGTCACGGCTCTCCTCCAGCATGTCTTTGGATTCTCGGGTGTCAACAAAACCTCGGGAGACAATGTCGGGGCGGCCCATTAGTTTACCCGTCTGCTTGTTAACCGTGATAATGACGACGACCATGCCGTCTCGTGACAGCATTCGCCTATTGCGGAGAACAACGCTACCAATGTCGCCGACACTTAGGCCATCTACATACACATTGCCCGAGGAAATCTTACCGGTTATCTTGCCGGCCTGGGGGTTAAGCTCAAGGATGTCACCGTCTTCCAGGACAAAGATATTCTCCTGGGGGATGCCGACCGATTGGGCCAGTTTGGAGTGAAGGCTTAGGTGGCGGTATTCACCATGAATGGGCATAAAAAACTTGGGTTTAACCAGATTTAGAAGTAGTTTTAGTTCTTCCTGACTGGCATGCCCGTGGACATGAACCTGGGCCAGTTTACTGTATAGTACCTGAGCCCCTTGCTTGAATAGATTATCTATCGTTCTATTGATTAGCGCCTCGTTGCCGGGAACCGGGGTTGCGGAAATAACCACGGTATCACCACGGAGGATATGAAGCTGGCGGTGGTCTCGGTTAGCCATACGAACCAGGGCTGAGGTAGGTTCTCCCTGACTTCCGGTAGTGGCAAAAACAATCTTATGGCGCGGCATACCTTTGAGTTCATCAAGCCGAGCCAGTACTCCCTCAGGGTCATTAAGGTAGCCCAGCTTCAGTGCTATTTGTGTTGTGTTACTCATACTCCGTCCGACGATAAAGACACGGCGCTGGTGTTTGGCGGCTGAATCAATAACCTGCTGAATACGGGAGATTAGTGAGGAAAAGGTAGTTATTATCACCCTTCCTGGCGCATCAGCCATAATGTGG
>DAOWJG010000021.1 GCA_030640485.1 Dehalococcoidales bacterium
AGTAAACTCATCATCGGTAATTACGCCCCTATCCTTGAGCGACGCCAGCTTTTCTAGCTCCTCAATATACGGTATCATTTGCGGGGCAACCCTTGGAACAGTCACCCGTACAGCCGCCGTTTTGGCAACAGCCATCTTCGTTTCTATTGCCGTTTTTATCCGATCAAATGCTGGCTGCTGGGCAGGTTTAAACATCACTGTGTTTTCACTCAGAGTAGCATTACCTACTCCCTCCTTAGATTTACGCTCACCGAGAAGCAAGAACTGGATACAGCCATTAGTAAGCATTCCCGCCTTTCTGAATTCTATGGAAGAGATCTGTGAATACGGTATTACCTTATCGCCTTTCAACCCGCGAGCGAGGTATTCCGTTTTTTCCCGGCGCTTTATGCGGATACCATCTTCCAGAAGCAGCAATTGACCATCAATCCCCTTAGCTTCCATCAAGATAGTCCCCATCAACTGTCCCCGGCCCCGCACTAATCGCCTGCCCTCCTCAAGTGAGGAGCTGAGCTCGTCAACATACCCTTGCTTGTCTTCTAAATTACGCCTCACGTCCTTCTTCCCATCACGGCAATATCTTATTATATCATACTGCCTTACCGATAATTAAAGCTAACCCTACGCCAACAGCCCCCAGATATGATTTACCTTTACCGGTTACTTAAGCTAGGGGGGCAGTCTTAAGTTATGGGAAATGAGAACAAAATCTCCAGCGGAAAGACTGCTCCCCCTAGCTGCCCAGCCTAAATTCCCACTGACAGCAAATATCATCCCGGCTCTTCCTTGGCGGTGATTTAAGGCACTTTACCTCTATATCAGGGTTGAAGGAAGCGGCGTAAGCTCCAAGGATTCTAGGTTCAACTAGGTTGCAGATTTCGCCTTCCCTACCCTCACCCTCTTCCTCTAAAGCGGCCAGCGTGGGGCAATAAGTAACCGTAAACATACCATAATTCTTATTTCTAATCTCCATTTTGCATTTCATGGGCTGAAACCAGGGACAGACCTGTAGGGCTTTCATGAGAGCCACGACATCATTCCCCCGGATCTTTAGTTGCCTTTTAATCTTCGCCATTTCGTATTTACAGATGCGTTCCCAAGCCTGTAAATCACAGGCTAAAGCCTCCTCATCGCCTGCCCTTTCTTTCACGACGAGATACCAGAACCCATCCAAGGCGATATATAGTTGGGAGTATAATGTTAATAACTGCGCCAGTGTATCGGGGGAGAAATCGCTGGGCTTTAGATCGGGAAGGAACCTACCACTGTAGTCACTAAGCTTTTTCAATACCGCCTCCCTCAAGGCAGCTGGTGAGAAACACCGGCTTGATTGGTGAGACTGGGAAATACGCCGGTTATGGCTAGATAAGGCAACCTGAACTCAGACATCGAGCTGATAAGCGACCTTTGGAGCGGTGTCACTCACTCTGCACACGACCTTCCTTCTCCTTATCGTCCGGAGGAGGAACACTAGCGGGCAGATTGACTGTGTGTTTTTTGGCAGTGAAGGGTGAGTAACCCTTAGAAACCGGGCGGCCATCCTCTAAAATCTCGAGCCCAACACTACACTTTGGGCACATTTGATGTCGCGAAAAGCGTAGTGCCCAACCGAAGTAACTGGTTCCGCATTTTGGACATTTACCCTCCAGCATACGTCCATCATACCAGAACGGTCTCCGAGGGGTGTCAAGCCCGTGTTTGAACAAGGTGGGGGATTTTTTAGCCTAGCCAACCCCTGCAATTGCGTTATCCCGCTGTTTTTCGGCAAATTTCAAGGTATCCTGCCATCGGTGTTTGGCTCTATCAACCCAACACCTAGACGGCTTCTAGCGAGAACTCTATCAACGAGGTAAAATAGGAAGGCCTGACAGAGCATTCTTACGAACAGATAGACAACCTATTCACCCAAGTTAGACTTCGTCTGATAGAAATCAGACAGAGTGACCCGGCAGCCGTTGAGGATCTGAAGTCGTTGGTGCATCAGCTCGAAGATTGCGTCGAACAGCTAGTCATTGACTCCCTCAAACTGAGGAGTCTAGAGGGCAGAGCAGCTAAGGCAACACAACCGAAAAAGAGACCCCGGAAAAAACGCCACCCGGTTAGCGACGCCCCCTCTGATCAGTCTCCCGAGACGCCCGATGTCTAGGATTGATAACCCCCAAAAAAATAACCGCAACTGCCCTGTTTGACACGACTAGCCTTGATATTTATGCTGGATAAACCAGCAGTTAGTTAAGAAGGAAGTTACAGTTTGGCTAATTTAGCGGCCCTTCAAGAAAGCTTGGGCGTTTTCTTTAATGACCCCTCACGACTAGAGCAGGCTCTAGTCCACAGCTCCTATATTAATGAAAACCCTAACTCAGCTCCAGCCTCCAACGAAAGGCTGGAATTCCTCGGCGATGCTGTTTTAGGCCAGGTAATCACCGAAAAGCTATATCATGACCTCCCCGACGCTGCTGAAGGTGAGATGACCAAGCTCCGCGCCGCTCTAGTTAGTCGGGATACCCTGGCTCGGGTGGCTGGAGCCATTAGACTCGGCGACTACCTCTATCTGGGGAAAGGCGAAGAAGCCAGTGGTGGACGCAACAAGACAGCTAACCTAGCCGGTGCTCTAGAAGCCGTGATGGCGGCTATCTCCCTTGACCAGAGCCTAGCTACCACCAAGAACTCTATCCTGAGGCTTTTCCAGCCAGAACTAGAGAAAGTAATCAGCCAGGGTGCCGGAGTTAATTATAAATCGCAGCTTCAAGAGCTCATCCAGGCCAGAGGACAGCCGACGCCGGTCTATTACGTAATTGAAGTAAAGGGTCCAGACCATGACCGGAGATTCACCGTTGAGGTGCAGGTTGGCGATACCGTCCTGGGACAGGGGGCAGGCAAGAATAAGAAGTTAGCCGAGACTGAGGCCGCCCGCTCAGCACTGGAAAGATTTTAGAGGGGGATAGGTTACTAACAATCTCTTAAGACCAACTTTACACCACAGCCTTCCTTTGCTAAACTTTACTTATAAAT
>DAOWJG010000020.1 GCA_030640485.1 Dehalococcoidales bacterium
ATTTAAGGGAAGCTGCCACGTCGTCGGGCGAAAATCACCGTATTCGCTGTATAGCCATGGTCTAGCTACCTATGATGCAGGTGACGAATTTGACCAGGGTGCCTCTCCCGGTTTTATCCATATCTGGGGACTATCGGCTAAAACGCAGGCACAGAGACAGCATAAATAATCTTGAGTAAGGCGAGGTAATGAGGGAGTAGTAAATGCCGCGTGAAGTATTAGCCTGGTATGAGCCGCTAACACCGTTAAGTTTTCTGGCACGGATTGCTTATGTCATGCCCGATAAGACGGCAGTAATTCATGGCGACAGAAGCTGGACATGGCAGGAATTTTTCAGTCGAGTAAAGCGCTTAAGTAATGCTCTAAAGGGTGTCGGGGTTAAAAAGGGAGACAAGGTCGCCGTTCTGTCTCGTAACTTACCACCACTGCTTGAGGGTCATTACGGTATTCCACTAGCCGGGGCAGCTATCGTTGCCATCAACTATCGCCTTTCCGCCCCGGAGGTTAGCGCTATTGTAAATCACTCTGAGGCTAAGGTCTTTATTGTTGACAGTGGAGTTGCCAACCTGGTAGGGCCGGAGGAACTACCCAGAGTAGAGACCTATGTAAACATTCGGGATGGGCAGTATTACGGGGAGGTTCCCCAAAACGAGCTACCCGGGGTTGATTATGAGGAGTTTATCGGTCAAGCTAGTGATGAATATATCAGACTTGAGCTTAATGAAAATGACCCCATAGCCATTGATTACACCAGTGGCACCACCGGCCTACCCAAGGGGTGCATTTATTCTCACCGTAGTGCTTATCTTAATGCCCTGGCTGAGATTATAAACCATTCGCTTAACGCTTATTCAGTTTATCTCTGGACTTTGCCCATGTTTCATTGCAATGGATGGTGTTTTACCTGGGCAACATCTGGAATCGGGGCCACTAATGTCTGTTTGCCGGCACCCGACCCGGCTGAAATGTGGCGACTTATAGAAAAAGAGGGGATAACCCATATGTCCGGGGCGCCGATTATCTTTCATCGGCTGGGTGCATTTCTGGATGAGAAAGGAATAAAGAACCTTCCCCGGAAGGTAATCATAACTATTGCTGGGTCGCCACCGACTGAATCCATGCTTGTAGCCATGGAGAGCCGAGGTGCCGAGATAAGGCATGTCTACGGTCTCACCGAAACCTATGGGCCCTTCACCTTCTGTGAATGGCGACCTAAATGGGATGAGTTAACTATTAAGGAGCGAGTCCCAATAAAGATGCGCCAGGGAGTGCCTAACATAACCGCCGGAGAAGTAAGAGTAGTTGATACTAAGGGACAGGACGTACCTTGGGATGGAAAGACCATTGGTGAGGTTCTTCTGCGGGGTAACAATGTGATACAGGGCTACTATAAGGCGCCGGAAGAGACTACAAAAGCCTTTAATGGAGGGTGGCTGCACACTGGCGACGGCGGTGTAATACACCCCGATGGCTATATAGAGTTAAAAGACAGGTTCAAAGATGTTATCATTAGTGGGGGAGAAAATATTGTTGGCCTTGAAGTGGAGAATTGTCTTTATCAACATCCTGGTGTAGCTGAAGTAGCCTGCTATGGGATGCCAGACGAAAAATGGGGGGAGGTTGTCAAATGTCTGGTTACTCCAAAGACCGGTGCCAGCCCGGCGGCTAAGGAGCTTATAAACTTCTGCCGTCAACGCCTGACCCATTTTAAGTGCCCTAAGGAAATAGAATTTGGGGAAATACCCAGAACCGCTTCGGGAAAGATTAAGAAATATCTCTTGCGTTGGAAAGAGAGAGAACGGTTTGAGAAAAAGAAATCGACACCACCGTTATAATGAAAATTTTAAGAAGGGGAAGGTATAAATGAGCCATATTCGGGGTCGCTTTCATAGAGCCGCTGATAAACTGGTAGCGGAATACACCGCTTCCATCCCCTACGACTCTAGGTTATATCCCTATGATATTGCCGGTAGTATTGCTCACGCTAAGATGCTGGCTAAGCAGGGTATAATCTCGGAGAAAGAGGCGGCAGTTATTACTAAGGGGTTAGATTCTATCCAGAAGGAGATAGAGCAGGGTAGGTTCCCGTTTAAGACCGAATTGGAAGACATCCATATGAATATCGAGGCCCAGCTTATTGAAAAGGTTGGAGAGGTAGGAAGAAAACTCCACACGGCTCGTTCTAGAAACGACCAAGTAGCTCTAGATTTACGTCTCTTTGCCAAGGAGGCAGTCTCTAGTTCTTTAGCCGGTTTGAAAAGCCTCCATTGGGCGCTAGTTAGCTTGGCTGAGGCCAACAAAGGCGTGGTTATCCCGGGATACACCCATTTACAACCTGCCCAGCCGGTGCTACTGGCTCACCATTTCCTGGCCTATTTTGAGATGCTGAAGCGGGATGCTGATCGTTTTAGCGATTGCCTTAAGCGAGCTGACGTCATGCCCCTGGGTAGTGGCGCTCTAGCTGGCGTCGCCTACAATATTGATAGAGATTTCCTAGCCCGCGAGCTGGGCTTTAGCCAGATAAGCCAGAACAGTATTGACGCCGTCTCGGATAGGGATTTTGTGCTGGAATATGAAGCGGCGGCTAGTCTCTGCATGATGCACCTGTCACGGCTAGCCGAAGAGATTATTCTTTGGTCGTCAGAGGAGTTTAACTTCATCGAGCTTGATGAAGCTTATGCTACTGGCTCAAGTATAATGCCGCAAAAGAAGAACCCCGATGTTGCCGAGCTGGTCCGGGGTAAGACGGGGCGGGTTTATGGTAAACTTATGGCTCTATTGACGACGATGAAAGCCCTGCCCTTATCCTATAACAGGGACCTGCAGGAGGATAAAGAGGG
>DAOWJG010000096.1 GCA_030640485.1 Dehalococcoidales bacterium
AACCCACCAGGTTCTGTCCTCTAAGTAGCATCTGAAGAGGAGTATCAGGCATCAGCTTTTTCAGGATACGTGGTCTTTCCCATGGGTCTTCATTCAGAAATCTAGTAGCAACATCAAAGGTGGCACCACCCCAGACCTCCATGGAATAGAAGCCGGCTTTGTTCATCTCCTCGGCTATACTTTCCATATCCTTGGTTAGCATGCGGGTGGCTAAGATGGATTGATGCCCGTCACGGAAGGTAACATCGGTAATTTTTAGAGGGTTCTTTATCACCACGATTCAGCCTTTCCTTAATTATTCCTGCCCGTTACAGGGGAATATTGCCGTGCTTTTTCCAGGGGCGCTCCTCTTTCTTATTCAGTAGCGATTCCAGAGCTGTAATAACCTCGCGGCGCGAATCCCTGGCCCTGATTATTTTGTCGATAAAGCCGCTGGCGGCAGCGACATACGGGTTGTTGAACGTTTTACGATATAGTTCCGTCATCTCCTGGAGCTTGGTCTTGGGGTCAGGAGCCTTAGCGATTTCGCGGCGGAAGATAATGGCGGCGGCACCTTCGGCACCCATCACCGCTAGCTGGGCGGTTGGCCAGGCCAGGTAGATATCCGCCCCGATTGATCTTGAGCACATCGAAATCTGGGAACCACCGTAGGCCTTATGGGTGCAGATGGTAATCTTGGGCACGGTAGCTTCAGAGTAGGCAGAGAGCAGCTTGGCTCCATGGCGGATGACGCCGCCAAACTCCTGGTGAGTGCCGGGCATATAGCCGGGGACGTCAACCAGGGTGAGCAGGGGGATGTTGAAGGCGTCGCAGAAGCGGACAAATCGAGCGGCTTTGTCTGAGGCATTAATATCAAGCACCCCAGCCACGTAGCTGGGTTGATTAGCAATTATGCCGACGACATGCCCGTTGAGCCGGGCAAAACAGACAATCATGTTCGGGGCGTAGTGTTTGTGGGGTTCAAGGAACTCACTATCATCGACAATAGCCTTAATTACCGTCTTCATATCATAGACCTTGCGTGGGTCCTCGGGTACGATGGTATCGAGCTCAGGACAAATTCGGTCGGGGGAGTCAGCCGGCTTTTTGTAGGTGGCATCCAGCTTATCATAGACACTCTGAGGAAGGTAACCCAGGAGCTCCTTACAGGCTTCAATACACTCAGTATCACTATTATAGACAAAGTGGGCAACACCACTCTTGACATTGTGCACCATGGACCCCCCCAGTCCCTCATGGGTAACTTCCTCACTCATGACCGCCTTGACGACGTCGGGACCGGTGACATACATATAGCTTGAGCCCTTGACCATGAGTATCCAATCAGTAAGGGCTGGGGAATATACGGCGCCACCGGCACAGGGCCCCATGCTCAGTGTTATCTGGGGAATGATTCCGGAGTAGAGGGTGTTACGGTGGAAGATTTGGCCATAACCA
The DNA here is from genome assembly GCA_030640485.1 of Dehalococcoidales bacterium. Taxonomy (GTDB): domain Bacteria; phylum Chloroflexota; class Dehalococcoidia; order Dehalococcoidales; family UBA5760; genus UBA5760. The sequence goes on from DAOWJG010000096.1 coordinate 1,438, forward strand.
TCCAGGGCATTGATTCCCTCCTGAATCCGGGCGCCACCGGTATCCAGCATGCCAATTATCGGCACCCTCATCTTAGCCGCTAAGTCCATAGTTCTGGCTATCTTCCAGGCGTGCATCTCGCCCAGGCTGCCGCCCCGTGAGGTGAAATCTTCAGCGTAGCAGCACACCGTTCGACCATTCACCTTACCAAATCCGGTCACGACACCGTCAGCCGGGATGTCAATCTTGTCTAGACCAAAGTAGTGACAGTGGTGTTTAACGTGCATGCCGGTTTCCTCAAAGGTATTAGGGTCAAGGAGAAGGTCAATCCTCTCACGGACAGTTAGCTTATTTAGAGCGTGCTGCTTTTTGACTGACTCTGGTCCGCCCATCTCTTTAATCTTGGCTTCTTTCGCCTCTAGTTCGGCAATAAGTTCTTCGTTAGTCGGCATTGTCAGATTTCTCCTCCCCCGTGCCTTTTTCTTACCTAAGTTAATGGATTCCTGCCGCCTGAATACTAGCACAAACCATATTCTGTTTCAAGGTGCCCCCTAGATGTTTCTGTAGCCCTGAAGCTGGGCTGCAATTTGGGTGGGATTAGGGAAGTAGTAGTAGCCCCGGCGAAGCACTTTGTTACTGGTGAAGTAGATGTTATATTATAGATGTAGGTAGTGAGTCTTTAGTCAGGAGGTATCAGGGTGAATAATGAATCGGTGGCGGTATATCTTGGCCTTGGCTCAAATATGGGCAATCGTCAGGAGAATTTGGAGAGGGCACTCGGCTTCCTCTCACAAAGGTTGCGGATAGCTAAAGTCTCCTCTGTCTACGATACCGAGCCGGTGGGGAGTGTTAGCCAGCCCCACTTTCTGAATCTGGTGTGCCAGGTTAATACCCGCTTGGTGCCAACGGCGCTCCTTGCTTTAGCTAAGGGCATTGAGAGTAAGCTGGGTAGGGGGGGTAAATCCGGGGTTCCTCGTCCTATTGACATAGATATCCTGTTTTATGGTGACCAGGTTATGGAGACCCCGGAGCTGGTTATTCCTCACTCCAGGCTGACAGACAGAGCCTTCGTTCTGGTTCCTTTGGCTGAGATTGCCCCTGACCTTAGGCATCCCGTAACTGGCAAGACTATTACCGAGCTGTTAGGTGAAGTAACCGAGAGACATAAGGTGTGCTTAAGTGGGAGAATAGCTAAGGAGGGAGAATGTACCAGGTATCGGTAGAGCAGCATTTTGATGCCGCCCATTTCCTGCGGGGTTATCGTGGTAGGTGTGAGGCCTTGCACGGACATCGCTTCCGGGTAGTGGTCAGGGTGAAAGCTTCTGCGGTTGACGATATAGGTATGGCCTATGATTTTACGGAGTTAAAAAAGCACCTATGGGATATCCTATCCCGGCTTGACCACACCTGCCTCAATGACGTGCCGCCGTTTGATAAAATAAACCCGTCGTCAGAGAATATTGCCGTCACTATCTATAATGAACTCCAGCCCAAGCTGGCTAAAGCCCCGGTTTCCCTCACTGGTGTTGAGGTGTGGGAGTCTCCCCAGAGTGGGGTAGCCTATAGTCCTGATTAGCAGCGCTGGTCCGGTGGTAACAGGTTGGGGATAGCCTCTGAAATAGGGTAGTGCACATCGCATCCCCGGCAGTATAGGGAACCGGTAACTATCTCTGTCTCATTCTCCTCCTCTACCTTAAGCTCTAGCTTCCCCTTACACACCGGACACACCAGAATATCCATAAGTTCTCGTTTCATAGTTTGATTATACCACAACTCTTTTTACCATGGTTTTTTGATGGTTATTTCTGATTGCTCGGCCACACTAAGAAAGGCCAGGTTATTATAAGCCTGGTTATCACTAAATAATATAAAGCTGGTACAGGGTATTGACAACACTGTTGACCAAGGCTATAATGCCCGTGGCAGTATTGCCAATAATCTATTGGGAGTTGGAGAGGTCAAGTCCCAATGCGTAGCTGAAAGAACTTCTGTGGGTGGGTTACCTCACATAGTGAAATTGGCGTGTCAATGCCGAGATATAATCACTAAGAGAGACGGTGGATACAGAGGGCGATTTATTCGGTAAATTTGATTCTAGCCATATATTTATAGGAGAGAAGTAGAGGAATGA
>DAOWJG010000131.1 GCA_030640485.1 Dehalococcoidales bacterium
ACTAAAACTGACTTGCCATGGTCTATATGTCCCGCGGTACCCAGTACGAACATCGCCTACCCCTCCTGTAGTTTTACCGCTACCGAGAACGTTCCAGGCTAGCGACAGCATCCCCAAGTGCCTTAAGGACAACCCTGTCCTCCTCCAGAAGCACTGAACGCGGGTCGAGAAATAAAACCTGACCACTAATCCGGCCGATAATGGGAACTCCCTGACCGCGCAGCCGCTGGCTCAGGGCTTGAGCAATACTTCGCTGGATTCTCTTCCCCTCCTCACCAATAGCTACCAGTCTGGTGGGCAGGGTGCCGCCGGGTAGGCTCCCTCCCCCCACCATCGTCTCGCCATCAACCACTCTAGCCAGTCCACCGAGAGGCTCCGCCCACAGGCTGGCTCGCCGGTCAATCTCCTTAAACGGTGCCGAAATCATGCGCCATACCGGAACCTTGCTTTCAGCCTCACCCTTCAGGTAGTGGATTAAAGTAGCTAGTAGTCCCGCTAACCTTACTTTGTCAATTCGCACCGCCCGTGCCAGCGGGTGTCTCTTTAATCTATCAATCAGCGGTTTCTCACCGACGATAATCCCGGCCTGAGGACCCCCCATGAGCTTGTCACCAGAAGAGAAGACCAGCCCGGCGCCAATGCTGATGCTCTGTTGGAGCGTTGGCTCAGCATCAAGCCCGAACTTGGTGGTGTCTAACAGACAACCACTGCCAAGGTCATCAAATACCGGGAGGTCATGCTGGTTACCGAGTTCCACTAGCTCCTCAGGGCTTACCACACGGATAAAGCCCATTTGCCTGAAGTTACTGGAATGAACCCGCATCAAGGCGGCTGTCTTGGGGCTAATAGCCTCTTCGTAATCTTTTGTGTAGGTGCAGTTGGTGGTGCCTACCTCAATGAGTTTGGCTCCACTCTGACGCATTACATCGGGAATGCGGAAACCGCCACCAATCTCTACAGCCTGACCCCGGGAAACAATTACCTCTTTCCTTTTAGCCAGCACCGTGAGGGCGAGCAGCACCGCTGAAGCGTTGTTATTGACCACCAGCACCGCCTCAGCCCCGGTTAGCTGACACAGTATGTGCTCAACATGGGTGTGGCGCGAACCGCGCCGGCCGCTATCAAGGTCAAACTCCAGATTGCAGTAGCCACCGGCGACGGCGTCCATGGCAGTTATGGCTTCTTTACTGAGGGCGGCGCGGCCAAGGTTAGTATGGAGTATGACCCCGGTAGCATTAATTACCGGACGCAGGCTTGGGTTTATCAGGGAGTAAACTTGGGCACAGATAGACTCCACCAGCTCCTGGGTTGACGGACATGGCTTGCCGGCGGCGATAGATAAGCGCTCCTGCTGGAGATGGCGGCGTATCAAATCGACTATTAACTCACGGGAATAGGCTTCCTGAAGATGCCTAATCCGCTCTTCGGAGAGTAGTTTATCCACACTGGGCAGGCTACGAAATTCGCTAACCATTTTGCTTTAGCCTATTCTAATATATCCAGAGGTTTTTTCAAAGCTCCTTCATCTGTCATTAAGCTGGCATAAGATAAACTCGGCAGCTAAAGCTGATAACCAATAGTAGCTTTATACTCACCGGGATTGAAGTCCCCAGCACTATTCCCTAAGACGCTCTCAGGTCAGTCTGACTTCAATATGAGGAGATAATAAGACGCTTCCCTCGCTAAGTAGATTTACCCTAAATTACTACTCCTATTCTGAGTGAAGACAAACTAATTAGCACCGGGAAAGACCATGGTGCTTGTAACCTGGATTGAGGCGCTAACAAAGCTTCCGTAATCCGAGTAGTAGGTATATCCTTTCTCAACGCTTATTTCCGCAACATACGGTAACCAAAGCAACTGGTAGACCCAATTAGCACCATGTAGAGCCGTTATTTGACTAACTGTCGGCTGCCACGAGGAATCAGGGAAGGCTATCTCATACGCCGCCACCATAAGGTCAGCGCAGATTTTAATATCTATCTCTCCCTGGTAACCCTCAACAACCAGCATTTTGTCAACATAGAATTCCAGCGCGTAGTCACTGGGCACTGACACTACGGTAGCCCCAAACTCACCCTCATCCTCGTCTGAGATTACATGGGATTTGTAAGCATAATAGAAGGCTTGCTCGCTATCGGTATCGGCAAGGGCCTCCATTGCCCCCAGAAACTGCTGGCTATGAAACTCAGTCTGGTGTGAGGCCACTTCATCAGCATCCTCGGCACCGGATTCTGCCATAGCATACGATAGGCACCAGTCGGGAGCTATCGCCCCACCATACATATACCGGGGATAATCCATCCACAGCCCTCTTATTTCGCCGGATACCATCTCAGCTCTCGCCTCCGCCACAATCTTCTGGTGAGCGACCGGCCCCCAAGCCAGGGCTTCACCTCCGGTTGCCACCATGATACCCACTACCACCAATATCGCCATTCCTATCTTGAACCATATACTTTTCATCTTCCCGCTACCCCCTTTTTGTTCTTTAACGAGTCTCTACTTCTATTCTGAGGTAGCGAGGTTAATTGCCCATAAAATAGGCGTTTAAATTTCGTTAAAGATTACACAGCGAACCAAAGGAATCACCGACGGCTTTATAAAACCGACGCTATTGTCTCCGGAAGCGAAGAATGCTAAAATACCAGATGAACCGGGAAGCTAATCTTCAGTTTTAGTTGCGGAGGAGTTACGTGGATAAGAGGAAAGACCCGCGCCTGACCGAAAGTGTTCGTGGGGCTGGCTGAGCTTCTAAGATGGGTCCGGGAGACCTAAACAAAGCCATATGTGACCTGCCCCAGATGATTGACCCTAACCTGGTCCGGGGTCTAGCCAGTCCGGACGATGCCGGGGTCTACAGGATAAGTGATGAGCTGGCTATCATCCAGACTATAG
>DAOWJG010000058.1 GCA_030640485.1 Dehalococcoidales bacterium
CCTATCCCAAGGTAGAGGGTAATTTAGATGATGAGATTAAATTTGGTATTGATAATCCCATAGTGGCTTGGCTACATAAAAAAAATGAGCCCCTTAACTTTGAAGCAATTGATAATATGCCAGAATTCAAAGGACTGTGGGAATTAGAAAAGGAGCAAATAGCGAAATCTAATCTGGGACTCTTGTGTCCCATTAAAAGTCGGGATAGACTGATTGGTATTATCGCCCTGGGCAAGAAAAAATCAGATGCCCTCTACTCTCATGAGGATTTAGAGTTGGTGATGAGCATGGCAAAACAAGCCGGCACTATAATAGAGAATGCTCAACTTTATTCTCAAGCGGTAACCAGGGCCAATACGGACGGACTAACCGGACTTTATAATCACCGTCATTTCCATGAACGCTTCGACCACGAGATTGCCCGGGGCTCTCGCTTTGGCACCACCTTCTCCTTAATAATGCTGGACGTAGACCTTTTCAAGGCTTACAACGATATTCATGGACACTTGGCTGGAGATGAGATTCTGCGTAGAATCGCGATTTACATCAAAACATCAATTCGAAGCCTAGACATCGCTTTTCGCTACGGAGGTGAGGAATTCGCTATCATTCTGCCTGAGGCACGGCCTGATGACGCTTATAAAGTGGCCGAGCGCATTCGGAAAACAATAGGGTCGAAAACAAGTTCTAGGGCAACCCCAATTACTGCTAGCCTCGGTGTCGCTAACTGGCCGATTGACGGGGTGATGAAAGAGGAAATCATCTCTTGTGCCGATGCTGCGTTATACCGGGCTAAGCAAACCGGCAGAAATCGGACGTGCTTGTCCTCTGATGTAGCGAAGCCGGAAACGCCCCTGGTCAGCGTAGAGATTGAAGCCCACTCTAGAGCTCTGAGCATAATCTATGCTCTAGCGGCTACCGTTGATGCTAAAGACCACTATACCTACGGACATTCTAAAAAGGTTAGCGACTATGCGGTAGTTCTAGCTGAAGCACTAGGTCTGCCTCAAGACAGAATAGCTACCATCCGTGCCGCTGGTTTGCTGCATGATATCGGTAAAGTCGGTATCCCTGATTCTACACTCAACAAAAAGGGAACGCTAACTGATGAAGAGTGGAAACTAGTTAAGGCTCACCCTAAGCTTGGTATTGAGATACTAAGACATGTCATCGATCTGGTTAACTGCCTACCCGTTATCTTACATCATCATGAACACTATGATGGGAAGGGTTATCCTTCCGGTTTAAAGGGTAATAATATCCCCCTGGAGGCCCGCATTTTAGCCATAACCGATGCTTTTGATGCCATTACTTCGCCACGGCCTTATCGCGAGCAGCTATCTTTACAACAGGCACTTAATGAGCTAAAACGGTGTGCCGGAACTCAGTTTGACCCTAAGATAATAGATATCTTCTGTAAGATTATTGCGCCCACTACATCAAAAAGATTAGAAATAAAATAAGGTCAGATGATGCTGGGTTACCTTCACAGCATTAAGGGCACACCCATACAAGGTGAGAAGGCTTGTTCTTAACCTCTTGACATACTGGCGAAATTATGAAGAGGCGCTACCCTGCTTCCGATAAAGCAAGACATCCATTTTGACAACGGAGGCACTTTACGGCTAAAATAGGCACGAGTTTGCGGGAGTAACTCAGTTGGTAGAGTCCCTGCCTTCCAAGCAGGTTGTCGCGGGTTCGAGTCCCGTCTCCCGCTCCATATCCGTAATCGTCTCGGGTTACCTTCCTATGTCCCAGCCTCAGTCTCGGTCTGCAATTTCGTATAGCTTGGAATAATAAGAGTTACCACGAGGCATAAACAGGGAGTCAGGCGTCACTAATCGTGTGGACAGCTACGGTTGCTTATAAAATACAGGTAAATATGATAAAATGTAGGTAAATAAGGTGTCGGTGGCACGATATATAACAGGGAGGGATCGCATAGAGGCCTAGTGCGGGCGCCTGCTAAGCGCTTACCTTGGGAAACTGGGGTCGTGGGTTCGAATCCCACTCCCTCCGCCAGATGAGGCCGAATGCCCCTTGAGAAGGGGCTTATATTTTAATACCCTGGTAGATAACCATGCTTAAGTACTATATCTGGACTATCGGTTGTCAGATGAATAAGGCGGAGTCAGAACGACTCGGCAGTTACCTAGAGCAACACGGCTATCAGGCAGTAGTTACTGCTGAGGAAGCCGAGTTCATTATACTCAATAGTTGTGTGGTGCGACAGAGTGCTGAGAACCGAGTTGTTAACAAAATTCATGCCTTAAAACCACTGAAAAGGGCACATCCCGAGCTAACCCTGGCGGTTACCGGTTGTTTAGTAAACTCTGAAGTTAAAAAGCTCAAGGAAAGTTTTTCTCACGTTGACTACTTTTTTAAGCCTGGGGAATATCCGCCGTGGATAGATAAAGCCCAGTCAGACCATGTATTACCCCAACATCCGTCACCGGCTACCTTTGTGCCCATTATTCAGGGCTGTAATAACTTCTGTTCCTACTGTATTGTCCCCTACCGCCGCGGTCGGGAAAAAAGCCGTCCGGTCAAAGAGGTAGTTAATGAGGTGAAGGAGCTGGTGTGCCGAGGGGTAAAAGAGGTAACCCTACTGGGACAGAATGTAGATTCATATGGACATGACCTGCCGCAAACGCCAGACCTGGCTGACCTCCTCTACGAGTTGAATGCTATTGATGGACTGGCTCGCATCCGCTTCCTGACTAATCATCCCAAGGACATGAGTTCCAAGCTTATTGAGCAGGTAGCTAACCTGGATAAGGTGTGTGAGGAGATAAGTCTTCCTGTTCAGTCAGGCAATAATGACATTCTGAAGGCGATGGGTCGAGGCTATACTGTAGAGCGCTACCTTGAGCTTATTAGTGAGATACGTCGTAAGATACCGGGGATAGTCCTGAGCACGGATGTTATCGTCGGCTTCCCCTCAGAAACAGAAGAAAGGTTCCGAGAAACACTTGACTTGCTCTCAACGCTGAGGTTTGATAAAGTCCACGTAGCGGCCTACTCACCAAGACCGGGTACCGCTGCTGCCCGGAAATTTGTGGATAATATTCCCTCCCCTGAGAAAAGAGAGCGACTAGGTAGAGTGGAAAAACTTCAGGAGTCAGTAGCCACCGAGATTAATGCTCAACTGCTGGGCAAAACGGTTGAAATTCTGGTAGAAGATAGGAAAGGGGGCAAGTGGCAGGGTCGAACCCGGAGCGGCAAATTGGTATTCTTCAGTGACAAGAGTGACTGCCGGGGGCAATTGGTGAAGGTGCGTATTGAGAAGACAAGCCCCTGGGCACTACAGGGTAATTTGGAAACCAACTGCCCTGATTAAAGTAAGGAGGGGAAATGGATACAACTTTAATCTATATAATTATCTTTCTGGCTGTGATTTTCGTTATGTTCTATTTCTTTATGATTAGACCACAACGCAAGAAACAGAAAGAACACGAGGAACTTATCGGCCAGCTGAGAAGTGGCGCTAGAGTAATTACTGCCGGCGGTATCTACGGATACGTTGAAAGTGTCAGTCAGGATAGCGTCGTCCTGAAAGTAGAATCAGGGGCAACAATAAGGGTGACTAAGAGCAGCATCGTAGGTAAAGCATGAAAGCGTCTATTTGTTGGCCTCGATTCTCGTTAACTGTCTTGTGGTAGAATACTTCCTAATGATTTCTGGATAGCAATTATAGCTGCGTGTCTTTGAAGTAGAGACAAATTAAAGCCTATCTCATAGTGATAATGACAGGGGGTGGGGATGAGTAAAAAGCTTATAGCGCTTATAGTAGTGCTGGTGGTGGGGATATTTTTCCTTAGTGCTGCTTGGAGACTTGCCCAGAAAGATCTGGATTTGGCCACGGCAGAGCTTTCCAATATACACACTGCTTTAGAGGGTAATGAGGGAGAGCTATCGGGTACAGAGGGCGAGTTATTAACTATCAAGGCTGAATTACAGAATACTAAAGATTATTTATCAAACGTGGAAGCAGAGCTACAGTCGACTAAGGATAGCCTGTCAGATATGGAAATTGAGCTAGAGGATACCAAAGCCCGGCTGGTTGCTATTCAGGCTGACGTCTTCCACCTACACAACCCTACCTTTGAGGAAGCCATTGGCTTCTTAGAAGAAGATAAAACTGACTCCAATGAATACCTTGAGGGCGAGTATGTATGCTCTCACTTTGCGGGCGACGTTAATAATAATGCTGAGGGTCAGGGTATTAGGTGTGCCATCGTTGATATACGCTTCCTCGACTCGGCTCATGCCATCGTCGCCTTTGACACAGCTGACGAAGGGCTAGTTTATTTTGACCCGATTACTGACGAGAGGGTCAGGCTTATCATCGGTAACGAGTACTGGCGATGTATTGAGCCTAGACCGGGTTACCGTTACGAAAAGCCGCTATTTGATGATACTATATTAGACCTAGTGGTAATCTGGTAGCGGTAGGGGTGAGTAGCATCGAAAACATCAGAGAGAAGATAGCTGAACTAAAAGAGGAGCTCGGGGCGGTCATTGTTGCCCATAATTACCAGCGCCCCGAGGTTCAGGATATCGCCGACTTTGTCGGGGATTCCTTGGAACTAGCCCGTAAATGCACCCAGGTTGATGCTGAGACAATTGTCTTCTGCGGCGTTCATTTTATGGCGGAAACGGCGGCTATCCTTAATCCTGACCGCACGGTGCTGTTAGCCGAGAGTTGTGCTGGCTGCCCCATGGCTGATATGATTACTGCTGATGAGCTAAGGGAGTGGCAAAAGAGATATCCCGGTGCCCCGGTCGTCTGCTATGTCAATTCATCAGCCGAGGTCAAGGCGGAGAGCTATATCTGCTGTACTTCAGCTAATGGTGTCGCGGTAGTAGATTCAGTCCCCAATGACGAGATAATCTTTGTTCCCGATCAGAATCTGGGCCATTATATCTCCACCCAGACCAAAAAGAGGTTAATCATCTACCCTGGTTTCTGCTATGTTCACCACCGTATTAAGCCGGAGCAGGTAAAACTGGCACAGAGACTTCACCCTGACGCCGAGGTAATCGTTCACCCCGAGTGCCGGCCTGATGTAATAGCATTGGCTGAGGCTGCCCTTAGCACCTCACAGATGCTCCGCTATGTAAAGGCATCTTCACGTGAGAGCTTCATTATCGGCACCGAAGAAGGACTGCTTCATCAGTTACGTAAGGAAAATCCAGATAAGTTCTTCTACTTGCTCTCAAACAGTCAGATCTGCACCGATATGAAGAAAATAACCCTGGAAGTAGTGGCTCGGACAATGGAGCTAAGGCAAAATAGGATAACTGTTCCTGAGGAGATAAGGCTAAAGGCAAAGCAGGCGGTTGACCGAATGCTGGCGGTTAGTTAAGGGAGAGGGCATCGTATGGAAAGCGAACTTTATAAGACACTGGGCGACGCAAAATGTGTTGAGCTGTCTAAAAAGACTAAAACTCTGTGGCGACCGCTTGATCTCAGTGAGACTCGAAAGAGTACTCAGGTTACCGGTGCCGTGTTTGAAGGTATAGCTAAAGATTTTATTAGGGAATATTTACCTACGGGATTTGGGGTAAAAAGTGGCTTGGTATTTGATGCCAGGAGAAAGACGACAAGCCCCCAATGTGACGCAATCATTTATAAGGGCATTCCACTGTTAGATTTTACAGATATAGTGGTTGTATAAAAGAACCAAGTAAAGGCGATATTCGAAATAAAAGCTTGGATAGACCAGATTAGTATATTTGGGGCAATAAGCGGAGGTATTAGAAATCCAGATAGGAGTTTAGCTTATGATTTTAAGCGAAGGAGGAATTTCTTATCGTCAGAAGCTAAATGTATACTATTCGCTTTTAACCTAAGTTCTGGTTCAACTGATACCGAAGTTATTGAGAGACTTAACGAAATTTGTGATTCTTATGGATCTTATGCTGTTGTACTTCGCTGGGAGCCTAAAATTGAGCAGAAAAGAGGGAAGGAGCCCGCGGTTTACAACTTTGATAACTCTGTCTCTAAATTGATTAAATGGTTAAGAAATCTCTGCTAATTAAGGGTGTCTAAGAGGGGCGAAGCCCCTTTTAAAAAATGCCTTCCCCCTCTCCTTTGAAGGAGAGGGGGATACAGGGGGTGAGGTGACAAAG
>DAOWJG010000192.1 GCA_030640485.1 Dehalococcoidales bacterium
AAATTTCATAGTTACAGGCTCTTAACTCAGTTTATATTGCAAAAAAGAATAGCCTGTCATAAAATAGAGGGTGCTATGGTAGTGTTTGACTTTTTGCTTGGATGCCAGGTGGGAATTCTTCTGTGGAGTCTTTAGGGGTTTTTAAAAGCTATGGAAAGTGAAATTGGGCCGGTTGAGAAGGCAGTAGCTAGGGCGGAGACCCTAAGTAAATCAGCTATTGAGGCGGCTGGGGCAACAATAAAGGCCGCTCAGGAAGCGGTAGCCAAGGCTGAGGAATTGGGCAAATCAGCTAAGAAATCAGCTGAGGCAGCCACCAGGGCCTCTCGGAAAGCGGTGGATAAGGCTGAGAGAGTAAGCAGGGAGGCTGAGGAGGCGGCTGAGGCAACAATAAAGATAGCCCAGGAAACGATAGCTAAGGCTGAGGAAGTCATTGAATCGACTAAAGAAGCTACTAAGGCCTTAGCCAGAACGTTTGAGGAGGCGGCGGCTAGAGCTGAGACGATAGTTAAGGGGGCCAAGGAAGCGGCTGAGGCATCGATAAAAGAGTCCGCCGCCAGTATAAGCCGGACTGAGAAAACAGGTACTGCGGCTAAGGAGACTGCCGAAGAGGCAAAGAAGATATCTCGCGAAGCGATAGCTAAGGTTGAAGAAGTAGGTAAATCAGCCAAGAAGTTTGCTGATGAGGCGACCAAAGCGTCACGGCAGGCGGTGAATAAGGCTGAGAAAGCGAGTAAGGTGCTTCAAGAGTCTACCGGGGTATCAACCAGAGCCTTTGACAAAGCGATAGGTCAGGCTGAAGAAACCACTAAATGGGCCCAAGAGACCATTGAGGCAGCTCAAGGAACCTTTGAGAGAGCTATAGTCGGGGCTGAGGGGGTACGTGAGGGGGCGAGGGAGGCTGTCGAGTCAATGAGGAAGGCTTCGCAGGCAGCTCAAGTTAAAGCCGATGAAGTAAGCAAGGAGGTTCAGGAAGCGGCTGAGGCAGCGATGGCTAGGGCCGATGAAGTGAGTAAAGAGGTTCGGGAGATAGCCGATGGGGTAAGTAGGGAGGTTCGGGAAGCGGCTGAGGCAGCGATGAGGGCGTCTCGAGAAGCTTTAAGCATGGTTGAGAAAACAGGTAAGGAAGCCAAGGAGGCAGTTGGGGAGGCGACCAGATTATCCGGGGAAGCAATAGCTAGGGCAGAGGCAATAGGTAAGGAAGCTAAGGAGGCGGCTGAGGCAGCGAAGCGAGAGGCTAAGGAGGCGGCTGAGGTGGCGAGGCGAGCCACTAAGGAAGCGGCTGAGGCGTCGATAAGGGCATTTGAGACCGCAATAAGCCGGGCTGGGGAAACCGGTAAGCTGCCTGAGGAAGCGGTTGAGACAGCGATAAAGCGGGCTGGGCGAACCGGTAAAGTGTCTGAGGAGGCGGCTAAGGCGGCGACAGGCCGGGTCAGGAAAACTGAAGAACTGACTGAGGAGGCGGCTGGGGTAGAGGGAGAGCAGGCTGAGGCAGCGATAGGCCAGGTTGAGGAGGAAAATAGGAAAGCAGAGAAAGCAGAGAAGAAGAGAGCGGAGGAGCGTTTGGATTTCCTGGCCAGAATGTATGCGGCTAATAAAGATAAACGAGGTAAGGGTAAGGAAGAAGACTAGGGAGCTAAGAAGCAAAACCAGCCAGGCTAAAGAGGGAGTCGGAAGATATAATAGGCGGCTAGGAAGAGACTAACAGAAGACGTATAGATATCTGAGTAGCGTTAGGGCGGAAGATATATTGGTATCCGGAGCGAAGAGTTGAGCTAAAGACCGGGACGGCTAGGAATATCAACCGGAGGCACTGACGATATAAATATACAGAAGCCAGCACAACTGCTTGAGTTTTTAGCAGGTTGGTGGCTGGAACAAAAATCAGAGTGAAGGAGGTCATTGGTAATGAATCAGAGAGAGCACGCCCCCAAAGCCCGTGAACGGGTTGAACAACAAGCTGAGAAGGTGGGGAAGCCAGGGGAACAACCGGCGGTAAAACCCCCTGAGGAAGTTCGAGAGCAGCCGGCAACCTCCTTGAGTGAGATTCTGTTGCGGGCGGAGAGGGCATACGCAGCCTATATGGATGCCCAAAAGGAGGTGGCTAAGGCCTACCGGGAGAGTGAGCTGGAAGCAGAGAGGGTCTACAAGGAGAGTGAGCGGCAGGCTAGGGGTGTCCGTGATGGGAATATTAGGCAAGCCCTGAAGGCCCGTGATGAGGCCATAGGGAAATCCGCAAGCGCTCGTGAGGAGGTAATAGCACAGGCAGAGCAGGCCTATAAGAATACTAAAGAGCAAGCCGACAAGGCTTTTAAGGATAGTGAACTGCGGGTCAAGAATGCCTATGATGAGGGTGTAAGACAATCCCTGAAAACCTATGAGGGAGTTGTAGCCCAAGCTGAGGAGAAGCGTGAGGAAACCATAGAGCAGGCATGGAGCGTTTATACCAAGAGTACCGGGTAGGACAGAATAACCTGAGTAGGTAACGTTGTTACTTGGCTTGCTTACCTATTTGATTAGTTTATAGTAGTGAGGGTATATCTTTAAAGGCATCGGCAAGGTCTCTATGTTCGAACTCTATTCCTTCCCGCCTCTGTTTAATGGTGGCGATGAGGTCAATTGTTTGGGTGAAGTAGTCTACAATTTTACTTACCCCGCTGAGCTCGGAGAGAATTACCGTAATATTCATTGAGCTTTTTTCCCGGGGGTAGTCACCAGTCCTTATTATAGCCTCCGGTGCTATATGCTTCAGGTGGGTACCGATGTCCCTAATCAAGGTCATGTCCATGTCCTTGGGTGGAGCCGAGAGAAGATATAATCCTCTGCCGGCATCTGCCGGATTGCTCCGGAGTGATAGCTCGGTTATGGCATTGCTAATCACCTGAGCCCCCCGCTGGTCTCCCGCAATCTTATCCCGGAAGTCGAAGGGATTTTTCATTCGTCCAATTTGTTGTTTACTATAGCCTATCACCGTCCACCCGGCTAGAGTCTGTATTATATCGCCAGCGTCGAGTATCCTTGAGCCAATGTATTGGGGCTTCGTCTCTTCACCGGCGCAGAGTAGATTATAGAACGGTTCCGCGATTAAGGCATTGATTCTAGCCAGGTTGCCTCTGATTGAAAAGTTCTTACTAATATACCTTTGATTGTTAACCAAGAATATGGCATCCGCTACCAGATAAGCAGATTTAAGGCAGGTAGCAGCATTATAGATAGTTCTGCCCTCTGTCTCCTCCTCATGCTGAAAGGGGAGGACAATAAGGTTATATATCGGTTTTTCTATGTAGCGCTCTTTTAACTGTTGGGTTATGGCGGCTATGGCTCCGGAGCCAGTGCCACCGGCAGCCGCGGCGATTAGTAGGAAGGCATCTGTCTCGGCAAGCTGTGCTGTTTCCCTGATGGCATCTATGATCTTGTCACCATCGTCTCGGGCAATCTCAGCCCCTAGCTCATTAATCTTGCCGACGCCGTGCCCACCGGTCTTCTGACCTCCGATGAGTATCCGGGCGTGGTAGTTAGGCTTGATAGTGCCTAGCCCGCTCAGGTCAGCCACATCGGTGTTAACCGCAATGGCGCCGGTAATTATGTTGATCTGGCGTTGAACATGTGCCCTTATACCTAGCCGGGCAAACTCATCTGCAATCCTACCGCCGCATTGTCCCAAACCGATAACCAGTAATTTCATTTTACCCTTCCTCTATTTAGAGAGGTTTTACTATTTTAGGCAAAACTGGGCGAAGATGTCAATTCGGGGCTAGTGGTGCCTGTGTGGCGCTAGCTAAAGTCCTTTACCGGCAACATAGCTGGCTAGGTCAGCTAAACGGCAGCTATAGCCCCACTCATTATCATACCAGGCAAGTACCTTGACCAGGTTGCCTTCGATGACTATGGTGCTCAGCGCATCAAAAATAGAGCTCGCCGGGTTACCCTTAAAATCCGAGCTGACTAGCGGCTCCTGGCAATACTCCAGGATACCAGCTAAAGGTCCCTCAGCAGCAGCCTTAAAAGACTGATTTATGTGCTCAACATTAACCTCTCTGCCTAGTTCAGCGACGAAGTCGACCACCGAGACGGTTGGGGTTGGAACTCGGAAGGCTAACCCGTGAATCTTCCCCTTAAGTTCCGGAATAACCATGGTTACCGCCTTGGCGGCACCGGTGGTGGTGGGAATAATGTTTATGGCGGCGGCTCGAGCCCGGCGCAGGTCTTTGTGGTACATGTCCAGAATCCTCTGGTCGTTGGTATAGGCGTGAATCGTGGTCATTAACCCTTTAGTTATGCCGAAGCTTTGATGTAGTACCTTGACCACCGGGGCAACACAGTTGGTGGTGCAGGAGGCGTTGGAGATAACGTGATGCTTTTTGGGGTCATAATGTTCTTCGTTGACGCCGAGGACAATAGTTACATCTTCATTCTTGGCTGGAGCTGAGATAATCACCTTCTTGATATCACCCTCCAGGTGAGCGGCGGCCTTGGTGGCATCGGTAAATAGCCCGGTTGACTCCATTACGATATTAACCCCGTAGTCCTGCCACGGGATTTTTCCCGGATCACACTCGGCCAGCACCTTCACCTTTTTACCGTCAACGATAATTGAATCCTCAGCGGTTTCTACCTGGCCGGGATAGGGACCGTAGGTAGAGTCCCATTTTAGCAGGTGGGCGTTGGTTTTAGGGTCAGTGAGGTCGTTAATGGCGGTTACCTCAAGTTCATCATTGTGGTATTTCTTGATTGACCTGAAGGTTAATCGGCCTATCCGCCCAAAACCGTTAATGCCAATCCTGGTTGTCATCTCTGCCTCCTCGGTGATTTTCGTCCCCAGTTATACGATGAGGTCTAATTATATCACAAAATATCTTAGACTATCAGGGTAATGACTATTTACTTTAGCAGTTGCCTAGCGTCAAATTATAAAACGCTTTCATGGCAGAAAAGTTAGCCCTTTCACCCAGCTCCGCCTCTATTTTTAGGAGGCGGTTATACTTGGCAGTGCGCTCCGAGCGGCAGGGGGCGCCGGCTTTAATCTGGCCTGTCTCCATACCTACTGCCAGGTCGGCGATAGTAGTATCTTCCGTCTCCCCGGAGCGGTGGCTTATAATCGCCGTCCAGCCGGCCTTTCTAGCCCTCTTGATAGCGGCAATTGTTTCCGTAAGGGTGCCAATCTGGTTTAGTTTAATAAGGATAGAGTTAGACGCCTTTAGGCTAATGCCCTGGCTTAAGCGGTTTACATTGGTAACGTAGAGGTCATCACCCACCAGCTGGACCTTACTGCCCAATTTTTGGGTCAGGAGCTGCCAGCCGTCCCAGTCATCCTCGGCCATGCCGTCCTCAATACTGATAATAGGATAATCCGATACCCAATTGACATAATAGTCAACCATCTCCTTACTGGTGAGGGAAGCCCCTTCCCTCTTCAGGATATATTTACCATCGCTGTAGAACTCGCTAGCGGCCGGGTCCAGAGCGATAAAACAGTCCTTACCTGGCTTGTAGCCGGCTTTTTCAATCGCCAGCAAGACTACTTCTACTGCCTGTTTATTTGACTTAAGTGGCGGGGCAAACCCTCCCTCATCACCGACATTGGTGTTCAGACCTTTATCCTTAAGCACCCTTTTCAGGCTGTGGTAGACCTCAGCGCCGATTTGAAGGGCGTGACTGAAGCTCCTGGCTCCGGCTGGCATCACCATAAATTCCTGGAAATCTGTTGAATCCGCAGCGTGTTGGCCACCGTTCAGGATATTGAGCATCGGGATCGGAAGGGTGTAGGTGTCAGCTCTACCTAGATAGCGATAAAGGGGTATATTAAGCCAGTTAGCGGCGGCGTGAGACACCGCTAGTGACGTTCCCAGAATGGCGTTAGCCCCCAGCCTGGATTTGTTAGCCGTGCCATCAAGGTCGATTAGCTTATGGTCAATGGCATCTTGCTCGGTAGCGGGCATGCCGATTATGGCGGCGGCAATAGGCTCGTTAACGTTGGCGACTGCCCTAAGAACACCGAATCCATTAAACCTGGAGTCGTCTCTATCCCGGAGCTCTACCGCCTCATACTTACCGGTGCTGGCTCCAGAAGGCACGGCGGCGCGCCCGGTTGTGCCGCTGTGCAGCTTTACCTCAACCTCAAGTGTTGGGTTACCTCTGGAATCCAGGATTTCTCTGGCTTTAACAGCCTCAATGGTTGACATTCTTTGCTCTGCCATTTTTTTTCATAAATCTAGTTTCGAGGTCGGTTTGAAATTCTCAGTCGCTAGCTAGCTCAAGAGCCTTCTTTACTGCCTCAGCTGGGCTCTCGGCCGGGATGATTGAATTATCCAGCTTACTATTTCGGGATATTGCCCAGGTGTTTAGGCCGATAACCGGGATGCCGCTTTGGAGGGCGTAGCCTATCTCAGTGAGGGTGCCGTAGCTGCCGCCAATGGCGATAACTGCCTGGGCTGATTTGACCACGGCCGCGTTTCTGGCATAACCGAGGCTGGTGGCGATGGGAATCTGGACATAGGAGTTGGCTGCCTGGCGACTGTCTCCGGGGAGAATGCCGATAGTCATTCCTGCCTCGGAACTGGCCCCCTTGCAGGCAGCCTCCATCACCCCGCCCAAGCCGCCACAGACCAGAATCACACCCTGCTTGGCCAGTTCACGGCCGACCTTCTCCGCTACTTTAGCCTCTTTTGAGGTAGGCTGACTGCCACCAATAACGGCGATAAACCTCTTTTTATTCTCTGGCATTTATGGGTGCTCCATCCGAGAGATAGAGGAATTATATCACCTAAGCACAAGCCTTGCATAGTGCTACGAATAATCATGTGTCTTCTGTTAGGCAGTGTGTTCATGCAGGTGCATAGACACTGTTTCATTTTTTCTTAGGTGTCGGTAATACATTTGCCATTGCAATAATAGCACCCTGTGCGATTTCGAATAGAATAAATGCTTCATCTGGAGTAAGCACTATCTCAGGGTGCATAATCAGATTCCGATGGCGGTCTTTTATTTGTTGAAGTATAGCTACCACCTCCTCAACCTCAGTGTTCTTTATTGACTTAAGCTTTTCAATGTATGCCCCCCAATTGTTTAATCTCTTTGGGGATTTTGGAGTGCAAACGTGAATATAATATTTGTGCAATATCAACTCTGTTGCCCTCATAATATGAAAACCAGAGGCAGTAGCACAGTCGAAAGCCAAGCACTTCCCGCTTTCCCTAATCTCTACTACTACCTTTTGGTCAATTTTATTTAACATTGATATTGGGAGCACATTCTCTGTCCGTGCGATTAAGGCAGTTGTATCATAGATACCTTTCTGTGAAACATAATATGTCTCAAGCTTTAATAATTCAGCAGAAAGAACAGTTTGGAACTCTTTAGCCTTATTGAGCAGCTGCCTGCATTTAAGATTTATTGAAGGGTCTTCTTTTTGCCACTCGTCACTAGGAGTGATTTGTAGCCATGTTAAAATCTCTGTAGTAGCCTTGATAAGTTCCTCTCCGCTACCACGGCAGACAGTCAGTGCGGGATAAGCATCTAACAGTTTGCGCACATATGAGTTGGCGTTATTTGAGGCAAGAAAGATATCCACTCTTGTTGACTTCCCAACTTCCATTTCAGTCAGTGGCTTAAGCAGAGAACCCAATTGGTAAAAAAACGGTAAGTTAATCTTTTCCATAGAAACACCTCCCAAGGGAATACTAACCCACCTTTCCTCA